>JACORX010000074.1 GCA_016179165.1 Candidatus Rokuibacteriota bacterium
CATCGCGATGACCCAGCGCATGACGAACCAGCGGGGAGAGGAGATCGTGACGTACACGAGCAAGATCCTGGCCGGGCGGCGTTCCCCCGCCGGAGGGGCGAGGCATGGATGAGCCCATCGCGCTGGTCACCGGGGCCTCGCGCGGGATCGGCCGGGCGGTGGCGCTGGCGCTCGCCCGGGACGGCTGCGGGGTCGTGGTCCACTACCACACGCGCGCGGAGGCGGCGGAAGAGACGCGGGCGATGATCGTCCGCGAGAAGGGCCGGGCCGTGGTGCGGGGCTTTGACGTGGCGAAGTGGGAAGAGGTCGAGGCGGCCGTGAAGGAGATCACGCGCACGCACGGCCCCATCCGCGTCCTCGTGAACAACGCCGCGGCGATCCGGGATCACCTGCTCATGCGGATGCCGGTGGAGGCGTGGCGCGAGGTCATCGACACGGATCTGAACGGCGTGTACTATTGCACGAAGGCCGTGGTCACGGCGATGGCCGGCCGGCGGCGCCCGGACCGGCGGATCATCAACATCACCAGCGTGGTGGGCGAGACGGGCAACATCGGGCAGTCGAACTATGCCGCGGCGAAGGCCGGTGTCATCGGCTTCACCAAGGCGGCGGCGCGCGAGCTGGCGCCGCTCGGGGTGACGGTCAACGCGGTGTCGCCCGGGTACATCGACACCGAGGCGATCCGGCATCTGCCCGTGAAGGAGCTGGAGGAACGAATTCCCGCGCGCCGGATCGGGAAACCCGAGGAGGTTGCGCACCTCGTGTCGTTTCTCGCCTCCGCCGAGGCCGGCTACATCACCGGACAGGTGATTCGCGTCAACGGCGGCCTCCTCATGTAGCGGCGGACCCTTCCCGGAAGGAGCGTGGCAGGTGACGATCGGCCAGCAGAGAGGCGGGAGCGCGCGGTGAGGCGCGTCGCGGTGACCGGGGTGGGGATCGTCTCATGCCTGGGCAACGACAAGGCCGAGGTGTGGCGGGCGCTGACGGCGGGGGCCTCCGGCGTGCGGGTCGTTCCCGAGATGAAGGAGCTCGGCTACAAGCACCCGGTGGCCGGGCTCGTCAAGGGACTGGCGACGGACGGGATCGGCAAAAAGCCGCTCCAGACGATGTCCGATCCCGCGAAGTACGCGGCGGTGGCGGCGCTGGAAGCGTTGCGGGACGCGGGGCTGCCGTTGGAGATGCTGCGCAGCACGAGAGCAGGGGTCGTCGTGGGCACGGGCGGCGGCGGCGTCAACGATGCCGCCGCCGCCGAGGCCACGCTCCTGGCGCACCAGAGCCCGGCCCGCATCGGGGCGACCGCCATCGTGCGCATGATGAACTCGACGGCGGCGCTGAACCTCGCCGCCTGGCTCGGCGTGAAGGGACGCTGCTACTCGGTGTCCTCGGCGTGCGCCACCGGTATCGACAGCATCGGGCACGGATTCGAGCTGATCCGGCACGGGACCCTCGACCGGTGCATCACGGGCGGGGCCGAAGGAGCTGGAGTTCGGAACTTCTGGGCCTTCGAAGCCGCCGGCGGCGCCAGTCCGACCGACGCCGACGTCGAGACCGCGTGCCGCCCCTTCGACCGCGACCGCCATGGCATGGTTCCCTCCGAGGGCGCCGGCATTCTCCTACTCGAATCGATGGAGGAGGCCGAGTGGCGCGGGGCCCCCATCGTGGCCGAGGTGATCGGCTACGGGTCGGCCAATGACGGCGAAGGGATGTACAAACCGACGGGTGCCGGGCTGACGCGGGCGATCGAGCAGGCGCTGGAGGTGGCAGCGACGCACGGGCCGGTCACGCTGGACTACATCAACCCGCACGGCGCGGGGACCCGGGTCGGCGATCCCGTGGAGGTCTCGGTCATCCGACGCATCTTTGGCAATCCGTCCCCGCTCGTCAGCTCGACCAAGCCGCTCAACGGCCACTCCCAGGGAGCGGCGGGCGCCCATGAGGCGATCTTCACCCTGCTCATGCTGGTGCACGACTTCGTGATCCCGACGCCGAACCTCGAGCACGTGGCCCCGGAGTGCGAAGGCGTGCGCCACGTGCGCGCGCCGCTCGCGCAGCCGCTCAGGACCGTCATGACCTCCAACTCGGGCCTGGGCGGCTCCAATGCCTGTCTCATCTTCCGGAAGCCCTGACGTGCAGAAGAACTTCTTCGAAGATTGCCAGATCGGGGAGAAGACACTGAGCCCCGGCCGCACCATCACCGAGACGGACGTCGTGTTCTTCGCGGCCTTCACCGGGGACTGGCTCCCGATTCACACCAACGCCGAGTACGCGAAGCAGACTCCCTTCGGCGAGCGGATCGCCCACGGGATGCTCGTGCTGACGGTGGGGAGCGCCCTCCTCTTCCGTCTTGGAGACGCCGCGCTCCTGCCCAAGGCGACCATCGCTCCCTACGAAGTCGAGCGGGTCCGGTTCGTGGCGCCGGCGAAGATCGGCGACACGATCCACACCGAAGCCGAGATCGTCAGGATGACCGAGCTGGACGCCGCGCACGGGCTGGTCGCCATCCGGGGGGAAATCAAGAATCAGCGCGCGGAGCTGCTGGCCGTCTTCACCCTCAAGGGCCTCGCCGGCCGGCGTCCCGCTTCGCCGGCCGGCTCCGCGGGCGGGGAGCGCGCGTCCTGAGCGCGCCCGTCGTGCTGGTCACCGGCTCGTCCCGGGGCATCGGCCGGGCGATCGCCATTCGATCGGCCTCGGACGGCTACCCCGTGGTCAAGAACTACGTCACGGTGAGGTGAGGCATGCGGCGCGTGGTGGTGACCGGACTTGGGATCGTGAGCTGCATCGGCAACACCGTGCCGGAGGTTCGGGCTGCGCTCCAGCAGGGCCGGTCCGGCATCGAGCTCATTCCCGAACGGAAGACGATGGGCTTCCGGAGCGCTCTGGGGGGACGGATCAAGGGCCTGGACGCCCCCGACGTCCCGAAGCGCAACCTGCGCCAGATGGGGCCCGCCTCCTACTTCGCCGTGCACGCGGCCCAGCAGGCGATCGCCGACGCGGGGCTCGGGCCGGAGCAGATCAGGAACGACCGGACGGCCGTCATCATCGGCAACGTGGGGAACTTTCAGGATACCTATCGACAGTGCCATATGTTCCGCGACGAGGGGCTCAAGCTGGGCGGCACCGCGCTCCAGAAAGTGATGGCGGACTCGCCGTCCGCCAACCTCTCGGTCCTCCTGGGCACCCGCGGCTACAGCCTCACCGTCTCGGCGGCGTGCGCCACCGGAGCCGCCGCGTTGGGGCTGGCGTTTCAGCTCATCCGGGGCGGGTTGCAGGATCGCGCCATCACCGGCGGCGTCCACGAGGACACCTGGGAGTACTTCTGTAACTTCGACGCCCTGAAAGCCTTCTCGGTGCGGGAGGACGAGCCGACGAGAGCCTCCCGGCCCTTCGACAAGCACCGCGACGGACTCGTGCCCTCGGCGGGGGGCAGCCAGCTCGTCCTCGAGGAGCTGGACGAGGCGCGCCGGCGCGGTGCCCGGATCTACGCCGAGCTCATCGGCTACGCCTTTACCAGCGATGGAGACGACATGACGGTGCCGTCGGGCGAAGGGAACGTGCGCTGCATCCGCCTGGCCCTCGAGGACGCGGGGATCAGACCGGACGAGGTCGACTACGTCAACGCCCATGCGACGTCGACGCCGGCCGGAGACGTGGCCGAGGCGCAGGCCATCGCGGAGGTGCTGGGGAAGCGGCCCTACGTCAGCTCGACCAAGTCCATGACGGGGCACGAGCAGGGGGCCTCCGGCAGCAACGAGGTGCTCTACACGCTGCTGATGATGCGCGATCAGTTCGTGGCCCCCAACATCAACGTGGACGAGCTCGATCCGCAATGCGCCGGCATCAACCTGGTCACGAACCGCGCCATCGAGGCCAGCATCGACGTGGCGGCGAGCAACGCGTTCGGGTTCGGCGGGGTCAATACCTGCATCGTGCTGCGAAGGTATCGGGCATGAGGCGGGTCGTCGTCACCGGGCTGGGGGTCGTCGCATCCATCGGGACCGGCAAGGACGAGGTGCTGCGCTCCCTGCGGGAGAGCCGCTCCGGCATCGAATGCATCCCGGAGATGAAGGAGCTTGGGTTCCGGTGCCACGTGGGTGGCCGCGTCAAGGGCCTGGACGTGAGCGGGATCCCGAAGCGGGCGCTGCAGAGCATGGCGGACGTGGCCCGGTTCGCGGCCGTCGCCGCCTCGGAGGCGATC
Organism: Candidatus Rokuibacteriota bacterium; assembly: GCA_016179165.1. Lineage (GTDB taxonomy): Bacteria > Methylomirabilota > Methylomirabilia > Rokubacteriales > CSP1-6 > AR37. The sequence continues at coordinate 4,196 of JACORX010000074.1, forward strand.
GAGGACGCCAAGCTCCCGCGGGAAGCGCTCAAGAGCGACCGGGTCGCCGTCGTGGTCGGGACGAGCTTCGGCGGGATCAACGAGCTGGCGAAGGCCGAGCAGCTCCTGCTGAAGCACCGGAATCCGGCCCGTCTCGGCGCCAGCGGGGTCGTCAAGGTCATGCACTCGAGCGCCGCCGCCAACCTCGCCGCATGGCTCGGCGTGCGCGGACGCTCCTATGCCATCTGCTCGTCCTTCTGCTCCGGCGTGGACTCGATCGGGCACGCGTACGAGCTCATCGCCCGAGGGGTGGTGGACGTATGCCTCTGCGGGACCTCCGAGGAGTCCAGCCTGCGACAGGCCTGGGGATGTCTCGACAACTGGGCGGGCATGCCGGTGTCGTGGAACGATCATCCAGAACGGGCCTGCCGTCCCTACGATGAGGCGCGCGAGGGGCCGGTCCTCTCGGAGGGCTCGGGCATCCTCACGCTGGAGGCCCGGGACCACGCGCTCCAGCGGGGCGCCGATCCGTATGCCGAGATCGTCGGCTACGGGTCCGCCAACGACGGCTTCAGCATGTTCCAGCCCTCCGGTGAGGGCCTCACGGAGTGTCTGCGGCAAGCCCTGGCGGCCGGCGAAAGGCAAGGGGTTCGCCGCATCGACTACATCAATTCGCACGGGACGGGAACCAAGGTGCACGACGCCCTGGAGGCCCGGGTGATCCGGGAGATCTTCGGCGCGCCCACGCCGCTCGTCAGCTCGACGAAGGCGCTGGCCGGCCACTCGCTGGGCGCGACGGGCGCCCACGAGGCGATCTTCACTCTCCTCATGATGCGCCACGGCTTCGTCGCCCCGACCGTCAACCTCGAGCGGATCGCTCCCGAGTGCGAGGGCATCACCCACGTGCAAACGCTCCGGGAGCTTCCGCTGGACACGGCGATGACCTTCAATGCCGGCCTCGGCGGGAGTAACGCCTGCCTGGTCTTTCGCAAACCCTAGCGGCCGACGGGCCCGTCCGAAAGGAGAACGCACCGTGGAGAATGTCGAAGAAAAGGTGAAGAGCGTGCTGCTGGAGATTCTCGACGTGAAGCCGGAGGTCATCGTCCCCACCGCGTCGTTCATCGATGATCTCAACGCCACGTCGATCGACATCGTCGAGATTCTCACGGCGCTCCAGAACACCTTCGACGTGGACATCTCAGACGAGGAGGCGGAGAAGATCCAGACGGTCCAGGATGCCGTGAACTTCCTGAAGGGGGCCATCGCGCAGAAGTAAGCCAAGGCCTGATCGGGGCGGGCCCCTCGGGGCGCCGGGGAGCGATCTCGAGCGGCCGCGGGAGCGACAGCAGCGAGGTCCAGTCGTTGGCGAGCCGGGGTCCGGAGCTGCATCTTCGCCCGCCACGCGAGGAGCAGCGCCGCACCCGGGTAAACGGGCAGCAGGGAGCGCGGCAGCCGGCTCCGCGACAGGATGATCACGAGGAGGGGCGCGAAGCGGACGGCGGCGGGCAGCGTCACCGGGATGACCGCTATCGATCTCCCTGACGGCCGCGCTACCGGAACCCGTACCGGTCAAAGATCGGCTTGAGATCCGAGCGGATTCGTTCTTCGGTGAGGTAGAACTCCTCGAGAGCGTAGTTCGTATGCTCCCGCTGGTAACGCGGCGGGGCCGCGCACATCGCGTCGATTCTTGCCTGAAGTTCCCGGCTGATGTCGATCCCGGTGAAGTCGACGATTTTTCTGATCGTGCCGCGCAGGTCCCGGATCTGCTCGTCATAGGTGATCTCCAGGAGCTGGTCTTCCGGGATCTCGTGTTTCTCGATCAACTGATGCATGTAGGTGTACCAGCGGATCGACACGCGATACTTGCGCTCGAAAAAGAATCGCTTGTGCGCCTCCGACAGCCGGTCCAGGCCCACCACCCGCTGGATCCCGTTCCGATGCAGCGAGAGAAACGACGAAATCACCTCCAGCGGAGAGCGCACCAGATAGATGATCCTCGCGTCGGGAAAGACCTTGAGCAGTGTCTTCGTCCGCAGGGCCGATGGCGGGAGCTTGGAGATCAACCGGGGGCGCCCGGTGTGGAGGAGCTGACGCTTCCACAGATCCTTGAAGAAGCGCACGGCGCATTCCTCGTGCGGCTGCTGGTCGTGGAAGAGCAGCCGGTCCAACTCCCGATCGACGAATCCGATCGGAGAAATCGTCGTGATCATCTCCGTGTCGAGCAGATGAAAGAACAGCGCCTCATCCTCGTCGATCTCCGTCAACCGGACCTGATGCCCGATCTCGGCCTCGACCACCACGCCCTTCCCGCGCTCGGCGAGGCGACGGACGAGCGGTGTGATCAGCCTCCGCACTGTCAGCGCGGGGAACGCCATTTCCCAGGTCTCGAACGCCGCGAAGTCGCGCGTCTGCGTCAGCAGGCGTTGCAGGAAGGTGGTACCGCTCCGTGGATGCCCCAGGATGAAGATCGGCGATTTCACCTCGACGCGGCGATACGCGGGAAAGAAGAGCCGGTCCATCAGCAATGTCAACCGGGTGAAGCAGGCGTACACCGGCACGAGGAACAACCAGATCCAGAAGACCTTGCGCGCGCCCCGTACCGCGAGGCAGGACGCCAGGATCCGCCCGTACATCGCGAGCGTGAAGCGAATCATTCCGATCACCCCGAATCGCGCGTCTGGAATCGCCATGTTCATGTGGCGTGCCGTTGCCCGGCTACGACGTCGGGTCCCGATCGCCTCAGGGGGCGAAAGGAACGATCGGCGCGGCCGCGGCGAAAAACCGTGTTTCGCCTACGGGTGGGAGCGTCACCCGTCGGAGCTTGCCGTTATCCCAGGCCAGGAACCGATAGCTCGGATCGTCGAGGCTACGCTTGAAGCGAAGCCGCACCGTGCGGATCCCCGCGGGTTCGCTCTCGATCACGGTCACCGTGAACTCGCCGGCCGCAAACGTGCTCCCGGGTGGCGGCGACGGCTTCGCCCCATAGAGCACCTTCTCGTAGCGGTCGGACAAGAGCGGCGGCGAGCCAAACGTCACGAGGGCGGTCTCGTCGGTCTCGCGCCGCCACTCCACCGACCGTCGCCCGAGCTGGAGAAAGGCGATGCGGTGTTCGCGATCGTTGTGGAGAACCACCCACGCGGGATACATTTCCAGGGCAAGCAGGACGGAGGGAGCGGTGATCACCAGCACGGTCTGCCACCCGCGCCCGCCCGCCCCTTGCTCGATCTCCGCGGTAGCGATCGCCTCGCGATCCTTGTTTCCCATCGTCGCGAACATCGCGGTCCGTATGGCAAACGCCGGGATCGTCGACACGATGCCCACGCCGATGACCAACGCCGCCGCCGTCAGCCGCGCGTGCTGACGCCGCTGGATCAGGTCTCGGAGCGGGCCGATGTCAGCCATGAAAATCCCGAGCAGCAAGGCCGTCCCCACCGAGGCGTCCATTAGGTGCCGGTCCGAGAGGTCAGCCGCTCCCAGCGGGAGCACCGCGAGCACGGCCCAGCCGGCACCAAAGAGCGCGAGGGAGTTCGAGCGCAATCGCCACCAGAGCAGGATCGCTAGCAGCCCGAGCATCGGAAGACTCAGCGCGAACATCGGGCCGAGCAGATGAGGATACAGGTAGATCAGATCGGTCGGCATGTGGAAGAGCAAGCTGGCGAGGGCCAGCGGCACCCGCATGGCCACTTGCATGGCGAAGGTGCCCGGTTCCTCCCACGGCGTCAGGTACAGGCCTGGTGCGTTGCTGCTCCCCTGGCCCATGCCCAGGTAGAGGGCCAGATAGGCGGCGGCGGCTACCCCGAACATCCAGAACGCTCCACTCCGCAGGACCCGGATACAGCCGCGCCATGTCGGCTCGCTCGGCGCGGGGCGGTCAATCACCAACAGGTACCAGCCCACGAGGGGCCATCCGACCATGCCGGACTCCCTCGAGCCGCAGGCCAGCAGGAAGGATACCAGGGAGACGATGAGCCACCCTCGGCTCTGTCGCCGGCGATGACGATGCACGGCCCATACGGTCGACACGATGAACAGGCTGCCAAGCAAGGTATTCCGGTTCGCGATCCACCCCGCCGGCAACACATGCGTGTCGTTGACGGCGAGAAGCGCCAGCCCCCAGCACGCGGCGCTCGGGGGTGCGCCTAGCGATCGGAACAGGACGATGACGAGAACCAGGAACGCCGCGAAGAAGGCCAGACTGGTGAGGTGGTACCCCGGAGCCCACCCTCCAAAGAGCTGGTAGTCGAGCCAGATGGTCAGGCTGGCGACTGGCCGGAAGAAATGGAGGCGAAAGTCAGGCGACGTCCACCAGGGATGCATGCCCCGGGCAGAGAACTCGGGGTCCCGGCCGCTGCCAAAATCATAGAGGTCCCACGGCGCTCGGTAGATCTCGACGGCGCCGAAACGAAGGTAGGCCTGGTGGAAGAAATCGTCATAGAGAAATCCCCACGTCACGGTTGACGCATGTGCCCCTACTCCCGCCAGGATCAGCAGCAGGACTCCGGTCGAGAGCAGGCGGCTGGTTCTCTTCTCTGTCCTTTCTGGCTCGCCATCGGATGCGATCCCCCTTGCGCACGTCACTGCCCGCGCGTCTCCGGTGCCCTCTTCGCAGCCGGTGACGGGACGGCGGTGGAGTCCCTCGGCTCTCCGCGGGGCGAGTCATGATCGTCCAGGCGGTAGGTGGTGAAATCGCCGAACAGCCGGCTCGCCACTCGCCTTACCACGCTCCGCGGCGTCAGCCGGAGCAGGACGGAAAGCACTCGGAAGCGAGCGTCGGGGATGCACACGGCCCGATCGTGCTTTAGGGCCGCCAGCGAGCTGCGCGCGATCGTCTCCGGCCGTACCCAGATGAACGATGGCATCTTCGCGGTGCTGGCTCCGGAGCGGGTGAACAGGTCGGTCCGCGTGAAGCCCGGGCACACGACCTGGATGCGGACGCCGGTGCCTCGCAGTTCCTCGTGGAGCGCCTCGGTGAAGCTGATGAGAAAGGCTTTCGTCCCTCCGTAGGTCGCGCAGAATGGCAGCATCACGTAGCCGGCGAGCGACGCGACGTTTATGATTGCTCCCTGCCGGCGTGGCAACATGGTGGACAGTCCGGCCCTCGTGAGCCGAACGGCGGCGATCACGTTGACGCGGATGATGTCGAGCTCCCGCTCCATGTCGAGCTCCCGGAAGCGCCCCCAGGAGGCGAGTCCGGCGGCGTTGACAAGCACCTCCAGGCGCGCATCCCCACGGACCCGATCCTCGACGTGCCGCAGGTCGACATCGAGCGCCAGGTCGGCCGCCAGGGCCTCGACGACGACGCCGTACGTGGCATGGACCTGGCGGGCCAGTTCTTCCAACCGCTGCCGGTTGCGGGCGACGACGAGCAACTCGTGCCCCTCGGCGGCGAGCTGCTCCACGAACGCCCTTCCGATCCCGCCCGTGGCCCCAAGGACCATGGCTCGCCCCGGGCCGGCCTGCGGGCCGGCCGCTGCGCGCGTCCCCGATCTCCGCTTCCCCGGCCGGAGGCTCATGAATCGACGCGCCTCCGGGCGTCGAAGTCGAAGCGTTCGAAGACGAACCCGAAGTCCTTTCTGATCTGCTCCGGATCCAGATCGAAGTCGGCCAGGGCGTATCGGTTGGGGCTCCGGAACTGCCGCTGTCTCTCGTCTTCCGCCGCCAGCACGGCCGCAAACGTCTCGCTGACGGCATAGCCGAGCTTCTCGTATACCCCGCGGATCGTCCGGTCCAGGTCCTGCAGCAAATCGTCGTGCATCACCAGGGCATAGGTGCGCTCGTCGGCCTGCGCGAACTGGGCCAACGGGTAGCGGTACATCTCCTTGATCAACTCGAAGAACGGCCCCTGGTAGGCCCGCCAGTTGTCGAAGAGGCCGAGGGCCTGCCCGGTCCCCTTCACCATCTTCAGCGCGGAGGCAACGCTTTCGAGGGGATTGCGGATCGTGTAGATCATCCGGCACCCCGGGAAGTGGCGGTACAGGCTCCGGATGCGGAAACACGAGACCGGAGCCTTGGAGAGAAAGCGGCGACCGCCTCCCGCGAAATAGGCCTGCCGCTTGATGCAGCCGAGATAGAAGCGCATGATGCGGTCACGATCCCGATCGCTGCCGCGCTCATCGAAGGCCATGGCCCCGGGGAGATCCCCCTCGGGGTGAAGGAACCAGAACAGGAAGGGCTCCGAGAAGGTGTGAATCAGGAGCTTGTCCTCTTCGACCGGCAGGAAGAGACTGCGGCGGGTGGCCCTGAATGTGCCCAGCGTCTGCGCTTCCCGCCTCCGGATCCGGGCTTCCAGCCGACCCCCGCATTTCCGGTCCAGCCGCCCGCACCAGGCGAGCACTTTCTTCTGCAGGATGGACGGGAAGATGATCTCCCAGGTCCTGAAGCAGAAGAATTGCGTGTCATCCTTCACAAGCAGTTGCTGCAGAAACGTGGTGCCGCTGCGATGGGGGCCGACGATGAACAGCGGTTTGTCCACGGTGATGCGGCGATAGCCCGGGAAGAACACGTTGTCGAGCATTAGGCAGAGGGCGGTGAACAACTCGAAGACGGGGAAGAGCAGGAAGAGGAGCGCGAACCGGACGGCGCGGGCCGGCGTCATGCGGAACGGCAGATCTCGCCAGCGCCGAAACAACGTCAGGCGGATGAACCGGATGTAGGCGCTGAAATCGAAGAACATGCTCTGCTCACTCCTTCTCGCTCGGCATGCGCGGCCCCGAGCGAGGGCCCGGCGCCGGCCCTTCCACGCGGTCCGTCTCGGGTTCGGGCGCTACGGCCACACCAAAATCGAAGCGGGCAAAGATGGCCCGGAAGTCACGCAGGATCTGCTCGCGACTGATGCCAAACTGGTCGAGCGAATACTCGTGCGGGCTACGATACGCTCGCTGCTTTTCGTCCTCGGCCTCCAGGATCTTCTGGAAGGGCTCCCTGAGTTCATAGCCGAACTTCTCGTACATCGCCCGCACCACCGCGCTCGGATGCTGGAGGAGGGTGTCGTAGACGACGTATTCATAGCTCGCTGCATCGGCCTCGGCAAAGCGAGCGAGAGGATATCGATACATGGCCTTGATCACGTCATACGCCCCCGCTTGCAGCGGGAAGCCCTCCATGGCGGCGGCTGACTGCCAGACCGCTCGCGCCATGTCGAGCATGGATGGTACGGCCTCCAGCGGATTCCGTATCGTATAGATCTGCCGACACCCCGGGAAGTACCGGTAGAGGCTATCGATCCGGAAGCAGTTGTAGGGCGCCTTCGACAACAGGATCCGCGTGCCTCCATGGCAGTACGCCTGTCGCTGCAGACAGGCGCGGTAGAAACGCATGATTCGCTTGCGGTCCTTGTGGCTGGCCTTCTCGTCGAAATACATCAGCCACTCCAGCTCGCTGGCGTGCACCAGAAACAGCAAGGACAGGGTCGAAAAGGTGTGAATCAGCAACAACTCGTCCTCGTCCGGCTCAAACAGACTCATTTCATGCATGACGGCGCTGAATGATCCGAGCCGCCGTGCCTCGTGTCGGCGAATCGCCGCCTTCAGTCGCTCCTTGCGCCTCCCGAGGAGGCGCCCGAGCGCGGCGATAGCCTTCGTCTGCAGGATGGAGGGGAATACGATCTCCAAGAACCGCAGGGAGAAGAATTGCGCGTCATCCCTGGCCAGTAACCGCTGCAGGTAGGTCGTGCCACTGCGGTGCGGTCCGACGATGAACAGGGGCTTGGGCAACTCCAGGCGGCGGAATCCGGGGAAAAACACATGGTCGAGGAGCAGACAGATCGCCGTGAACAGCTCGAACACGGGGAAGAGCGAAAAGAAGAGGAGGAGCCTAACGACGCGCCAGGCAGGCAGCCGGAAATGGCAGTCCTTGGCGCGAAAGAAGGCAAGATAGAGGAAGCGGAAATACGTGCGGAGGTCAAAATACATGAACAGAGATCCCTGCCATGCGGCCGGACCGGCCGTCGCCCTCGGCGCGCACGTCGAGCCGCTCGGAGAGGTCCGATGGACGCATGGAGAAGGCGACGGCCCATCCGGCGAGGCGGCTCACTCGGGCGAGATGCGATACCGCTCGCGGTACCAGGAAAAGTCAGCGTCGATCGCCGGGCGATCGAGTCCGAATTGCGTTCCCGTGTAGGAGTGCTTGCCGTACTTGTGCTGAGGATGGTGCGCGAGCCACGCCGTGGCCCGCGCGTCGAACGCGGACGTGTAGTCATAACCGAAGTGCGCGTACAGGCGGCGGATCTCTGCGAGCGGATCCGCCACCAGCTCGTTGTACCGGATATCGTAGATGCGACCCGGGCCGGCGTGTTCCCGCGCGGCTTCGGCACGCCGGAGCCCCTCCGCCACCCAAGTGACCACGCGGCGGGGCTGGGCGTCGCGGTGCTCCGGATCGCCGGCCGTCAGATCGTTCAAGAAACCCAGCAAGCTGCACGTCGAGGCAATGACCTGGCCCGGGTCCCGGTGAATCAGAACGACGGCCGAATCCGGGAAGACCTTGAGCAGGGCGTCGAGGGCATACAGGTGAAGCGGCGACTTCAGCAACCAGTGCCCATCATAGGGGCGCTGCCACTGGAGGAGCTGGAGCTGCTGACGGTACTCGCGGTACGCGGCGTGGATGACAGCGGCCGGCTGGTCGAGATACCAGGCGAGATAGGCCGGACGCCCCAACAACGGCAGCACGAACGTGTTCTGAAGGAGCATCACGCATTCGTCCGGCCCTTCCGGGTCGAAGTCATGCAGGGCGCGCAACCCCGGTGCAAGGAGCCTGATCAGCCGGGCGAGACGCCGGATGCGGGCGATGCGCGGATCGGGGTCCTTGTCGATGTCCGCGGGCCATCGCGCGGGCAGCAGCGCCTCCCAGGCCAGGAGTGCGCGAGCGTGCGGATCCTGCGCCAGCAGTTTGTGCAGGAAGGTCGTGCCCGTGCGCGGCAAGCTGGCAATGAAGATCGGCCGCCGGATCGGCACGTCCAGAATCTCCGGGTGCCGTTTCAGCTCGTTGTTGATCAGGAGCCGGTTGACCAATGCGCGCGAGATGCGAAGCTCGGACATGAGCCGGCCGATGAAGTTGAACCTCCCCTTTGCGCTGGAGGCCTGAAGCAGCGTGCGCAGCGGCAGCCGAAATCCGTCATCACCGAAATCGACGAGACCGGTTTTCCGTTGGGCGGCGCGAAGGAGCTGGGTTTCCGACAGCCGGCCGATGGGTGCCCCGAGCGCAACCAAGCCTGCTCCGACGGTGTTCAGCACCGTGACGGGGCCGGACACCCACGCGGGCACGTGGGAGCGTTTGGTGTGCGGCGAAGTAGTCATGACGGGGCGCGACTCCAACTCACTATTGTTGACCGGAGACGCGCGCGGCGTCACTCCGGGGCGTTCAGGGCCTCGCATCGGACATACTAAGAATGACCGGAGATGTCAGGAAGCGTCCCATCCACCAGAGTGCTCCATGCCACCGGAGCTTGGCCCCGACCGCCCGGCAACCATGACCAAGCACCGCACTTTATGACAGCATAGATCCGACGAGGGAAAATTATAGACAGATTCTTCACTTTTCTCAAGCCTATCTTTCGGGCTCTACCGGGTTTCGTCCGGGTAGAGGTCCAGGCCCCACAGTGAAAAAAGTAGACGGCCGTTTCGAAGTGCTCGGCGTTGCGGAAGCCGCGGGCGGTCTTCTTGACCCACTGGACGACAGCGTTGATGCCCTCAAGCCCGGCGTTGGTGAGGTGATGGCGCAGGTAGCTCAGCAGGTTCGGCAGGTGGCGCTGAATCCGCTTAAGATCACGTCGACGCTTGTATCCTCCAGCAGCCCGGGCGACACTCGATTCACGGGTGGTACCTCACGGAACTCGGAACCCACATGATCGGGGTGTGCTGTGCTACGGTGAGATCCGCGGGACGCTTCACGATTCGATCGCGATCGGTGTTCTCAGGAGGCGGAAGACCTCGGCATGCGGGCCAAGCAGAAACATACCGTTGATCAGGACCTCGGTCGGTGGATCATCCTGTATTTTGACTTTGCTCTCCAGCTCTTCTTGGTGGCGGCGGGTCTCTGGCCCGCGATCTGGCTTGTGCAGGCCCTTTCTGTCTTCGCCGATGCGAACTGGAAGTGGGTGCTCGTGATACTTGGAGCAACCCTCACGTTCATCTACGGATACTTTCTGGCGTTGCTGGGAGTTCGATTGGTGACTCCCTATCCGATCGAGGGTTACTTTTCCCGAGGGGCCGGCGGGAAGCCCCCGCGGGAGATGATCGTTTACATGGTCAACGTGTACCTCAGCAAAGCGAGATATTTCCCACCCTGGACCGAGATGTTCGGCCTCGCGATCGTCAATACGTTCCCGCTTCGTCAACTGTATCGTCACTTTTTCGGGCCTCACAGAAAGGGCATTCTCACCGGCGGGCTGGTTTACATCCCGGATCCTTATCTGGTGTATGCAGGGCGAAACGTCGTGCTCGGTGGGGGAGCGTTGATCACGTGCCACGTGTACGATCAGCGGGGGCTCTTCGTCAAGCGAGTGGTGATAGAGGATGACGTGACCATCGGCGGGTTCTCGATCATCGGCCCAGGAGTGAAGATACGCAAGGGGGCAATGATCGGGCGGGGCTCGTTCGTGGGGCCCAACACCCAAGTCGGACCGTACGAGTACTGGGCAGGGGATCCAGCGCGGTACATAAAGAAGATCAAGCCTCCGGGCGAGGCCGGCGCGGCGATAGCCGCCGGAGCGGCTGACTCCTCGGCATAGACCGCTCCGGTTCAACCGTGAGCTCTCGAAGAAATCACCTGCCGAGGGAGCGCGCTTCTGCGAGGCTGTCCCCCCGTTCCGGAATCCGTTCGCGAATTCGCGCGACGGACCACTCGTGAGGCAGACCAGAGTATCGCAGACCGGCCAAGCTTGTCAGGCATGAGCGCGGTGGGTATAGTAGAGCGATGTTGCGCTCCCGCGTGCGGGTGCCCCCCGGAACATGAAGGCCGTCTATTTCAACGAGCACGGAGACATCGAGAAGCTCACCTACGGAGAGTTGCCGGACCCGGTACCAGGACCGGACGAGGTTCTCGTTCGCGTCCGAGCCTGTGGAATGAATCATGCCGATCGCTGGGTCCGCCAAGGATTGCCGATGCTCCGGGTTCCCCTCCCCTTCACGCTCGGTCAGGATATCAGCGGTGAGGTGGCGGCTGTCGGCCCGACGGCGGACGCTCCGCCGGTAGGGACGCGTGTCGTCGTCAACCCCGGGGTGGGCTGTGGGCGGTGCGAGCGATGCCTGTCCGGCTGGGACAATCTGTGCGCCGGGTATCGCCTGATCGGAAAGAATATCCCCGGGGGATACGCGGAGTTCGTGAGGGTTCCCGTACAGAACCTCGTTTCGCTTCCACCGGATCTTTCCTTCGCCCACGCTGCCTGCCTTCCGGCGGTGTTCATCACGACGTGGAACATGATCTTCGACCAGGCCAAGCTCGAGTCGGGGGAGTGGGTCCTGATCCACGCGGGGGGGAGCGGGGTGGGGAGCGCGGCGATTCAGCTGGCGCGGCTGGTGGGGGCGAATG
>JACORX010000091.1 GCA_016179165.1 Candidatus Rokuibacteriota bacterium
CAGGCCGAGAACGTCGAGAAGCAGCGCGGGCGAGGCGTCTTCGACAAGAGCATCGAAGCGCTCAGGCGGCTGAACGCCTTCGGCTACGGTCGCCCGCAGTCGGGGTTGAAACTCGACCTCGTCTACAACCCGATCGGAGCCACTTTGCCGCCGCCGCAGGCGGAGCTCGAGGCGAAGTACAAGGAAGAGCTCGGGCGCCTGTTCGGGATCGAGTTCCATCAGTTCCTGACCATCACGAACATGCCCATCAGGCGGTTCGCGCACATGCTCGAGCGAACCGGGCAGCAGGAAGCCTACATGGGCCTGCTCGTGAACCACTTCAATGCGCGCACGGTCCCCGAGCTCATGTGCCGGTCCCTCATCAGCGTCGGCTGGGACGGCCGGCTCCACGACTGCGACTTCAACCAGATGCTCGAGCTTCCGCTTGGTGCGGGTGCCAGGACGATCTGGGACGTCGACTCGTTCGAGAGCCTGACCGGCTGCCGGGTGACCACGGGAAGCCATTGCTTCGGCTGTACGGCGGGCGCCGGCTCGAGCTGCTCGGGGATCCTGCGATGACCGGCGTGCTCTTCCTCTGCACGGCGAATGCGAGCGGCTCGGCGTCGGAGGTGACGCCATGACCGTGGTTCTCGTTCTTCTGGTCGGAGTCTTTCTGGCCTACGTCAATGGTGCCAACGACGTCTCGAAGGGCATCGCGACGCTTGTGGGAAGCGGCGTCACCGACTACCGACGAGCGATTTCCTGGGGCGCGGCATGGACCGCCGCGGGCGGGTTCCTTGGAGCGCTCTTCGCCGGAGCCATGCTGACCACCTTCGGCAACGGACTCTTGGCTCCGGGAACGACGCCGACGTTCGCCGCCGCGGTGGCGCTGGTTCTCGGTGCAGCCGGATGGGTTCTCTTCGCCACGCTCACCGGACTCCCGGTATCGACCACACACGCGATCGTCGGCTCGCTTACCGGCGTCGCGGCTCTGGCGTATGGCACGGGCGCAGTTCGGTGGGGTGCGCTGGGTGGCAAGGTGTTTCTCCCGCTCCTGGTGAGCCCATTCGCCGCGCTCCTCCTGACGGGGCTCTTGCTGCGCGTTACGCGAAGCCGAGCCGGCGGCACCGAAGCGCGTACCGACTGCCTGTGCGCGGAGGTCGAGCCAGCGGTCGTCGCCGCCGCAGGGGCCAGCTTCCATCGATCATCGGCTCTGGTGCCGGCGGAGTTGAAGCTTCGCGTTACCACCGGGCCCGCCGAGGTGTGCGCGAGCAGCCAGCCTGCGACCGTGCGCTTGACCCTCGACCATCTTCATTGGCTGACGAGTGGTGCGGCCAGCCTCGCTCGCGGCATGAATGACTCGCCCAAGATGGTCGCGCTGCTCGTGGCGGCCTCCGCACTCGCCGGTAAGGCGACGATTCCTGCACCGAACCTGTTCGCGGTCGTGACGGTGGCCATGGTCGCCGGCAGCCTCGTGGCGGGCCGAAGGGTGACTCACGTGCTGGCAGAAAAGATGACGGCGATGGACCACCACGAGGGTTTCTCAGCCAACCTAGTCACGGCGGGACTCGTCACGGCGGGGGCCATCTATGGGCTGCCCATGTCGACGACGCACGTCTCCTCTGGAGGAATCATCAGCGCCGGGTTCGCGAGGGGCTCGCTGAACCACAAGACGCTGCGAGACATCGTTCTTGCCTGGATCGTAACGCTCCCGGCGGCCGCCGGCCTGGGCATGGTGGCGTATCTCGTTGCCAGGGCGATTTCAGGATGAGGGAGGCACCGTGAGCGTTCTTGCCTCGACAGTGGCCTTCGTCCTGAGTCGGTCCTTCGCCCGGAATTGGGTTTCGCGCCGGATGGAGAATGATCCGCTCCGCCCTTGGCCTGAGGCGCGTGCAACCGCGCGACTACATTTTCGGCTCGCTGCTCGGCATGCTGCCGTGGACCTTCCTCTACGTGTACCTGGGCTCGCTGTTCACGAATGCCAGTCAGCTCCCTTGATCGCTAGGATGCTTCGGGCCCATTGCCGGCGTGATTCCTTCGAGAGCGCAGGAATAAGACGCAGTCCTCACGCGCTTCCTATATAGAGATCCCATGCGCGGCGAATTGGCGATCACTCTCGGTGGCGGCGGCGCGAGGGCCGCCTATCAGGTTGGCGTGCTCCGTGGCCTCGCGAGACACTTTCCCAGCCTCCAGCCCATGATTCTCACCGGCGAATCGGCAGGCGCCATCAACGTGGCGTACCTGGCAGCGCATCGTGGCTCATTCCCGGAGGCAGTCGAGGGCCTTGTCCGGCTGTGGAGCCGGCTCACTGCAGACCAGGTCTTCCGCGTCGACGCGCTCTGGCTCGCACGCAACATCGTAGGGTGGGGAATCCGCTTGGTGTCGGGTGGTGCCGCGATCGCTCCACAGGTGCGAGGCCTGCTCGATACGGCGCCCTTGCGCTCGCTGCTCGAGCGAAGCCTAGCGCGCCCCGGTGGCGAGATCATCGGCATCGCCGAGAAACTGCAAGCAGGTCTGCTGAAGGCGATCGCTCTCACCACGATCAATTACTCGACGGGGCAGACGGTGACGTGGGTGGAGGGCGGCCAGATCCCGGACTGGGCGCGCCCGCTCCGGCGAAGTATCACGACCCGGCTCACGGTCGACCACGTGCTCGCTTCGTCAGCGCTCCCGCTCATCTTCCCCGCGGTGCGCCTCGCCGACGGCTGGTACGGCGATGGCGGCATTCGACTCCACGCGCCATTTTCGCCCGCAATTCACCTCGGCGCGAGACGGATCCTCGCGGTCTCGACCCGCCACCGGCAGACCCGCGAGAAGGCCGACCAGCCGGCCATCCGCGGCTATCCCTCACCCGCCCACCTGGCCGGCATTCTGCTGGACGCGATCTTCCTCGATCTCATCGACGACGACGCACTCGTGCTCGAGCGTCTGAATGGCTTGCTCGCCAAGCTACCGCAGGAGCATCGGGGTGACTTGCGGCCCGTGCAGCTCCTCGTGCTCCGTCCGACTCCGGACCTCGACGAGCTGGCCGCGGGCTGCGAGTCGTGTCTCCCGCGCGGGTTCCGATTCTTGACCCGCGGCCTCGGCACCCGGGACACATCACGGCCTGCGTTCCTCAGCCTCGTGATGTTCATGCCAGAGTACCTCGATCCCTTGATCCACATCGGGGAGTCCGACGTCGAGACACGTCTGAAGGAGATTGCCGCGTTCCTGGCGGATTGAGGCGTGTCGACCCGTCAGCGCTCCTCAGCGCGTCCAGCGGAGCCATGCGCCGAAGAGGCGCTTCACCCGCGGAGTGAGACGCGTGCGGTTGTAGGCGTCACCGATGCGGCGGATGGCCTCGGCCTGGGTCGGGTAGGTGTGGATGGTCCGCGCGATCTTGCCGAGCCCGACGCCGTGGGCGATGGCGAGCGTCAGCTCGGGCAACATCTCGCCGGCATGGCGGGCCACGATCGTGGCGCCCACGACCTGGTCGGTGCCCTCGCGCACGTGGATCTTGACGAAGCCCTCGCCCTCGCCGTCGAGCAGCGCCCGGTCCACGTCCTCCAGCTCCTGCACGAAGGTGCGCACGCGGATGCCGCGCTCCTCGGCGAGGCGCTCGGAGAGCCCGACGTGCGCGATCTCGGGGTCGGTGTAGGTACACCACGGGATGGTGAGCGCGCTGGCCCGGGCCCGCCCGAAGAACAGGGCGTTCTGGATGACGATCCGCGCCTGGAAGTCCGCACTGTGGGTGAACTTGTACGGCGAGCAGATGTCGCCGGCGGCGTAGATCCGCGGATTGGTGGTCTGAAGGCGGTCGTTGACCTTCACCCCCGACTGCGGATCGTACTCGACGCCGACCTTCTCGAGGTCGAGGCCCTCGACATTAGGGGCCCGGCCCACGCCGACCATAATCTCGTCCACCGCTACCGAGTGCTCCACGCCGTCACATTCCAGGCGCAGGACCTTGTCCGCGCCGTTGCGTTCCACAGCCGTGATCGTCCGGCCGCACATGAATTGCACCCCGTCGCGAACGAGGGCCCGCTCAAGACGCGCGGCGGCCTCACGGTCCTCCCGGGGAAGGATGCGCGACATCGCTTCAATGACCCAGACCTCGGAGCCGAACCGCGCGAAGGCCTGAGCCAGCTCGCACCCGATCGGTCCCGCGCCGATCACCGCCAGGCGTCGGGGCAGCTCGGTGAGCGTGAATACGGTCTCGTTGGTCAGGTAGCCCGCGTCGGTGAGCCCCGGAATCGAGGGCGCCGCCGCTCGCGCCCCCGTGGCGATCGCCGCCTTCTTGAAGTGGAGAGTCATCCCTGCGACCTCCAAAGTGTCCGGACCTGCGAACCGGCCCGCCCCGAGGAAGACGTCCACCCCCAGGCTCCGGCACCGGGCCGCCGAGTCGTTCGGGCTGATCCTCGCCCGCAGCCGCCGCATCCGCCCCATGACCGCGGGAAAGTCCACGCGCGCCCCCGGCGGCACGGTCACCCCGAATTCGCCCGCATCCCGCACGTCCACCCACGCCCGGGCAGCGCGGATCAACGCCTTCGAGGGCACGCAGCCGACATTGAGACAGTCGCCTCCCATCAGCTCGCGCTCGATCAGCGCCACCTTGGCCCCGAGACCGGCCGCGCCGATGGCGGTCACCAGCCCGGCGGTGCCGGCTCCGATGACCACGAGGTTGTAGCGGGGCGCAGGATCGGGGTTCACCCAGTCCGGCGGATGGACGTTGGCGACGAGCATCTGGTTGTGCTCGTCCCAGGGTTGCACGACGACGGGGTGGCCCGTCGGTTCGCGCGCCTCGGTCACGGACATCGGTGCCTCCTTGCTCGGGAACCGCGGCGCCTTCACGCGGCCGCGCCGCGCCGAGCCAGCGCCGCGCACGCCAGGCGCGTGACGAGCACCGCGCCCTTCACCAAGCCGAACACGGCCCCGGCCCCGAGGGTGAGCACAGAGCCGGGCAAGAACAGCACGGTCGCCGCGATATAGAGGAGGGCGAAGGTCGCCGGCCCCCGCGGGCCGAGATCGCGGATCCAATGGAGCGCCGCCCTGAGCAACGCGGGGGCGTCGAGGTAGCGGCCGGCGACCACCACCGCCAGCCCCGCCGCTACCCAGAGTGCAACCTTCGCTGGGGACGGCCGGGCCGAGGTGGATCGCATCGATGGGGCGGGGGTCACTCTGAGAAAACCGTCGGCGCCGCTGATTTATTCCCACTCTGACGGTCTCCACGCGAAGCGTCTCGGTGGCCGTCGCCATTGGCAGAAACCGGGAATAACGAGCCAGCTCGAGAAGTTACCAGATTGTGTGGGGTATGATCCGCTCCCGGCTTACGGCAAAGATCGCGCTGCTCATCGTCCTCGTCCTCATCATCGGTTTCGGGGCTTCGACCATCCTGACCATCCGGCGTGAGTCGGACCTGCTCGTCGAGCAGAGCAAGGTGGCGACGCGCCGGCTGACCGACGCCCTGATCGCCAGCATCGAGACCGCCATGCTTCAGGAGCGGCCGGACGTCACGCGCCGCCTCATTTACGCGCTGAAGGCGGCCTCGCCGGTGGAGGCGCTCGACATCTACCGGCGCAACGGCGTCGAAGCCTTCACGGATCTGGCCACCCTGGAGGAGGTCCAGCGCAACGCGGGCCTCGCGGCGGAGGTCCGCGAGAACATCACCCAGATGCGCCGGGAGCCCGGCCGGCGCATCACCGCGCCCCTCTTCACCCGCGCGGTCGAGACGATCGAGACCCAGGAGTCCCTCGAATATCGGGACGGCGTGCCCCTGTTCACGGTGCACCGGCCCATCCCGAACCGCGAGAAATGCCAGGGCTGCCACGGCAGCGACCACCAGGTGCGGGCGGTGGTGCGGATCGTCACTTCCATGGCCCCGCTCTTCGCCGAGGTCGACCGCCAGCGCAACTGGCAGATCCTCATCGGGATCCTGACCATCGTTTGTGCCGGCGGCGTGCTGGCCGTCGCGATGCGCCAGGTGGTGGCGCGTCCGATCCAGGAGCTGGCCCGGGTGGCGCGCCGGATCGGTGGCGGAGACCTCGACGCGCGCGTGACAGTGCCCACGAGAGATGAGATCGGTGAGCTGGGCGGGGCGCTCAACGAGATGACGACGCGGCTGGCGCGAGCCCGCGACGACCTGGCGGCCCGGAACACGGAGCTGGCCACCGCCCTCGAGAGCCTCCAGGTCTCCCGCCGGCAGGTGCAGCTC
>JACORX010000092.1 GCA_016179165.1 Candidatus Rokuibacteriota bacterium
CGGGCGGTTGATGGTGACCCAGGCGACGCCCTCCGTGACCTCGAAGAGGATGTCCCCGTACGTCGTCATCGGCGTCCTCCTTGTGGGGGCTCGGGGCCCCCCGTGCCGAGCTTGGCCTTGATGATGATGGCGCGGAGGGGGGCATCGCCCAGGGACACGTTCTCGTGGGGGCAGCCGGCCGGGATGTGCACCACGCTGCCGGGCCCGAGGTCCCGGCGCACGCCGTCGCTCAGCGTGTACCCCTTGCCGGAGACGATGACCATGATCTCGTCGTCCTCGGCGTGACTGTGCATCGCATGCCCCATTCCGGGCAGGTACTCCGTGATGGCAACATAGAGATTGTCCGCGCCGCCCCCCGGGGTCGTGCCGACCAGCACCTTGGTCTGCCCCCAGGCCACGGGCGTGAACGGGATATCGGCTTCCAGGAACACGCGCTTCTCCGCCATCGTGCTCTCCTTTCCCGCAACGGGCCTTCGGGCCGAGCCATCCTGCGCCAGGTCCCGAGCGCATGTCGGCATGGCGATCAGGCACCCTCCAAACGGAGGAAGCGGGCAGCGGTGTGCCCCTCGATGAGGCTCCGCGCGGCCGGATCCAGCCGGGCGGCGTCGAGCGACGCCACGGGATCCGGGTCGCCCATGTCGAAGGGATAGTCGCTCCCGATCATCACGCGGTCGGCGCCAAGCTCGTCGACGATGAACCGGAGATTGCGCGGGCTGAGCGTGAGCGAGTCCACGTAGATGCGGCGCGCGTACTCCCGCGGCTCCTTGGGAATGGCCGCCGGCCCCTCCGGCCGCGCGTGCCAGCCGTGGTTGAGACGGGCGAGCGTGAACGGGAAGGCGCCGCCCCCGTGGGCGAAGGCGATGCGAAGATCAGGGAGGCGATCGAGCACGCCGCCGAAGATGAGCGTGGAGATGGCGAGCGCCGTCTCCAGCGGATTGCCGACGATGAGGGGAAAGTAGTACTTGGTCAGTCGCTCCTGGCCGACGAGCGGCGTCGCCGGGTGCACGAAGACCGCCATCCCGAGGTCGCGGCAGGCCGCGAAGAACGGAAAGAGCTCGGGATCGTCGAAGTCGCGCCCGCCAGGACAGGTGCCGATCTCGACGGCGCCGATCCCCAGGGCCTCGCGACAGTAGCGCAGCTCCTCCATGGCAAGGCCGGGCTCCTGAAGCGGCACCGTCGCCATCGCGGTGAACCGCGTGGGGTGGCGCGCGGCGACGCCGGCCACGTACTCGTTCTGCATCCGCGCGAAGGCCTGGGCTGCCTTGGGCTCGGCCCAGTAGCAGAACATCACCGGCGGGGGCGAGAGGACCTGGCGGTCGATCCCGAGCCGGTCCATGTCCTCGATGCGCCGCTCCGGGCTCCACGAGCGGTCGTCGATGTCCCGGAAGAACTGCTCTCCCGTCATGATGGTGGCGCGGCAGGCATCCCGCGGCTCGAGCCGCGGCCACTTGCCGCCGCCGTACCGGGCGGCAAAATCCTCCCAGCCCGGGGGAACGATGTGAGTGTGAAGGTCGATCCGCACTACTTCGCCTCCAACTTGCCGATGAACTGAATGACGGAGGCGATGCGCTTGGCGTCCACGTCCCAGAAGGCCTTGAACTCGTCGGCGTCCTGGTACGCGATGGGCGTCTTGGCCTTGTCCATGGCCGCCTTGAACTCGTCGTCCTGGACCGCCCGCCGGGTGGCGTCGCGCAGTGTCTGCAGCACGCCGGCGGGAATGGCCCGGGGAGCGAAGAGGCCCGTCCAGATGTAGTACTCGACGTCGCAGCCCAGTTCCCGGAGCGTGGGCACGTCGGGGAAGGCGGCCAGCCGGGCGGCGCCCCAGGTGGCGAGCGCCCGCATCTTGCCCGCCGCGATATGCGGCGCGGCGAGCGCCGGGGGCGAGGCCCAGAGGAGGGCGTGACCGCCGAGCACCGCCATGGTCGCGGGCCCGCCGCCGGTCGTCGGCAGGTGGCGCATCTTGAGGCCGGCCGCCTGGAGGAACATCTCGAGCGGCAGGTGGGAGGCACCGTAGAGACCGGACGAGGCAAAGGTGATCTCACCGGGACGCCTCTTCGCGTCGTCGACGAGCTCCTTCAGGGTCTTCCAGGGCCCGTTCACGACGAGGATCGGCGGATCGGCGTTGAGGCGCGCGATCCCCACAAACTGATCGCGCGTGTATGTGGCGGGCCGGCCGAAGAGCTTGTCCACCTCCGGGGTCGAGGAGATGCTGACGAGCGCGATAAGGAGGGTGTAGCCGTCCGGCTTGGCCACGGACGCGAACTGCGCCCCCACACCGCCCGCGGCGCCCGCCTTGTTGACGACGACGACGGGCTGCTTGAGGAGGCGCTCGAAGGTCGCGGCAAGCGGACGGCCGGTGAGGTCGGCGATGCCGCCCGGCGGGAAGGGATTGACGATGGAGATGGGCCGGGTCGGGTACGGCTCCTGGGCGGTGACGCCCGAGACCAGCGTGGCCAGCGTGAGAATGACGAGCGCGGCAATGCGCATGATGGTTGCCTCCCCTCGGTCAGTAGCTTCGCGACAGGGTACGCCAGAACGGCAGGAAAATGAAGCCGGCGCGCGAGTTCTTCGAATCGCGGCGCCGGACGGATGCAGCGGCCTGGTGTTCCCTATTTGACCTCTGATTCCCGCTCTGGCAGGATCGGCGCGGGGTGGGAGGGGGAAGCCCCCACTCGGCTCCGCACACGACAGATGGCGGGACGCTGTGTTCCCCACGCACCAGGAGGCGCATAGACAGACATGGCGACCCGAACGGATCTGGAGGGAACAGTAGCGCTGGTGACGGGAGCCAGCCGCGGGCTGGGCCGTGCCATGGCGCTGGCGCTGGCCGAGGCCGGCGCCGATCTCGCGCTGGCGGCCCGCAGCCAGGCGGATCTCGATCGGACGGCGGAGGATGCGCGGCGCCACGGCGTGCGCGCCGAGATCTTCAGGGCCGACATGCGCGAGCCCCGGGCCATCGAGGCGATGGTGGCGGCGGCGGAGACGGCCTTTGGCAGGATCGACGTCCTCGTGAACAATGCCGGGATCTCGGGTGCGGAGAAGCGTTTCGTGGATCTGACGGCCGAGGACTGGGACGAGGTGCTCGCCGTGGACCTGCGCGCGCCCGCGCTGTGCGCCAGCGCGGTGGCGCGCGGGATGATCGAGCGCAAGCGTGGACGCATCGTCAATATCGCCTCTATCGGCGGGCTCGGGGCCGTGGCACGGCTGGGTCCGTACTGCGCCAGCAAGGCGGGCCTCATCCAGCTCACGCGAGTGATGGCGCTCGAGCTGGCCCGCCACAACGTGCAGGTCAATGCGCTCTGTCCCGGCTACTTCGCGACACCGATGAACGAAACCTTCTTCGCCTCGCCCGCCGGCCAGGAGGTCATCAAGCGCTCGATCCCCCTGCGCCGCCTCGGCGACCCGGTGGAGCTGGGGCCGACCATCGTCTATCTCGCCTCCGACGCCTCGCGCTTCATGACGGGCTCGGTGCTGGTGATCGACGGCGGCCAGCTCCTGACATGAGCGCCTTCAACCTGGCGGGCATCCTCGCCCATCACGCCGACCGCTTCCCCGATCGTCCCTGCCTCGAATGGGGGGACGAGACGATCAGCTACGCCGAGCTCGACCGGCGCGCCGGTCTGGCCGCGGCGGGACTCGCCGCGCTCGGCATCGGACGCGGGGACGTGGTCGCTCTCCTCCTCTACAATTGCCCCGAGTTCATCGAGGCGATGTTCGCGGTGGCTCGCCTCGGCGCCGTCGTCATGCCGCTGAACTGGCGGCTCGCGGGGGCGGAGGTCGCCTACATCGCCGAGCATGCCGGCGCCGCCGCGGTGATCTCGGAGCCCGAACTCGTGCCGCTGGCCGAGGCCGCGCGGGCGCGGCTTGGCGGCGCGCCCTTCATCTCCGTGGGCGAGGCCCCCGCGGGGTGGACGCGCTTCGACGCCCTTCGCGCGGCCGGCTCCCCGCCCCCGCCCGCGGCCGTGGAGGGAGACGACCTCCACCGGCTCATGTACACCTCGGGCACCACGGCGCGCCCCAAGGGCGTGATGATCACGCATGCGAACCTGTACTGGAAGAACATCGGGCACGTGGTGGAGTTCGGGCTCACGGGCGCCGACAAGGGCCTGGCCTGCGGGCCGCTCTACCACGTGGGGGCTCTGGATCTCACGAGCACCACCGTGCTCTACGCGGGCGGCACGGTGGAGATCCACCGGAAGTTCGAGACCGGGGCGGTGCTGGACGCCCTCGAGGGGCGCGCCATCTCCAACGTGTGGCTGGCGCCCTCCATGGTGACCCAGATCCTGTCGCACCCGACGCTCGAGCGGCGCGACCTTTCCAGCGTCCGGCTCATCATCGATGGCGGTGAGAAGATGCCCCTGCCGCTCATCGAGCGGCTCGTGCGCGCCTTCCCCAACGCCTGGTTCGCGGATGCCTACGGGCTCACCGAGACCGTATCCGGCGACACCTTCCTCGACAAGCGGAAGACGGTGGAGCGGCTCGGGTCGGTGGGCAAGCCGTGTCTGCACCTCGAGGTCGAGATCTGGGACGAGCAGGACAGGCCGGTGCCGGCCGAGGCGCTGGGCGAGATCGTCCTACGCGGCCCCAAGGTCTTCAAGGGCTACTGGAAGGATCACGACGCGACGGCCGCGGCCTTCCGGGGCGGTTGGTTCCACACGGGGGACATCGGGCGGCTGGATCCCGACGGCTTCCTCTACATCGCCGACAGGAAGAAGGACCTCATCATCAGCGGCGGCGAGAACATCGCCTCGCCCGAGGTGGAGCGCGTCCTCTACGAGCACCCGGCGGTGCTGGAGGCCTCGGTGGTGGGCCGGCCGGATCCTCGGTGGGGCGAGGTGCCGGTGGCCTTCGTCGTCTTCCGCGAGGGGCAGCAGGCCTCAGCCGAGGAGCTGGTGGAATTCTGCCGCGAGCGCCTGGCCCGCTTCAAGGTCCCGCGCGAGGTGCGCGTCATCGAGACCTTGCCGCGCAACCCCTCCGGCAAGGTCCTCAAGCGCGTGCTGCGCGAGCAAGCCTCGGCACCCGGGGCTGCGGCGCTCGTGTCATGCCGTTACGGGTCGTCTCCCCCGCCTACTTCACCGTCCAGCGGCGCGGGAACTTGAAGCCCTCGGCTTCGAGCCCCTCGATGTAGCCGCGGATGACCGCGGTGCCCGGCCACCCCTTCGCATTGGCCTCGTCCGCCTTCTGCTGCGGGATGTTGGGGAGCATGTTGGCCCACTCCTGGATCTCCACGAACGGGAGAGTGTGGAAGGTCGTGCCCGCCTGCTTCATAGCCTCGAGCCCGAGCGCCTGCTTCTTGAGCCCGGCCTCGACCTGCTTCAGCCCGTACTCCTCGGAGACCTCTCGCAGGACCGTGCGCACCTCGTCCGGCAGCTTTCCCCAGGAGTCCTTGTTGATGGTGATGGCGGCGACGACGATCGCGCCGAAGTTGGTGAACGTGTAGTGGCGCGCGACCTCGTACAGCTTGAACCCCCAGGTGGCGTCGACGAACATCACCCAGCCCTCGTACAGGCCGGACTGGAGGGACGTGTACGCCTCGTTCAGGTTCCCCTGCACGGGGATCGCGCCCACCGAGGACACCCACGGGAGATTCGGCCCCGCCGCCGCGATCTTGCGTCCCTTGAGGTCCTCGACCTTCTTCACGGGGAACGTGGTCACGAGGTTGTAGTTGTTGATGGCGGTGGTGGCGAGGAAGATCTGGTTGTACTGTTTCTCGAAGACCTCGGAGAGATACGGCACCTGCTTGTGCAGCCGCAGGCTGGCGCGGTAGGCCTGCATAGGGTCGGGAGTGCCGAACGGCACGTAGTAGCTGAAGTTGTGGAGGAAGAGCTTCGTCGGCTCGAACGGGTAGGCCACGAGCCCCATGTCGAGCACGCCGGACTCGATCGCCTCCAGCACGTCCTCGAGCTTGGCGACCGTGCCGCCATAGGCCTCGCGCCAGTCGATCTGGTAACGGTTGCCGCGCTGCTGGAGCCGGCGGTTCACCTCGGGGACGAGGAAGTCCTTGACGGTGCCCACCCAGATGGCGGGGCCCGCGGGATGGCCCGAGCCGATCGTCAGCGGGATCTTCTGCTGGGCCGACGCGACCGGGCCCACGAGGCAAGCGGCGAACACACCGAGCGCGAACCAGAACGCCTTTGTCTTCATCTCGCCCTCCATGTCGTCACGAAGTCACGAAGATTGGGGGCATCCGCCATGCGGGCCCTCACGTCAGCCGGGGCAGCCAGGTACTCAGGACAGGGAAGAGGATCAGGATGACGAGCACGATGAGCATCATGACCATGAACGGCAGGGTCCCCGCGAAGATCTCCTCCAGCGACGCCGCGTCGCCGAGGATGGCCTTCATGGCGAAGACCACCATCCCGAACGGCGGCGTGATGAGACCGATCTCGACGGCCACCACGCTCACCACTCCGAACCAGATCACGTCGAAACCGAGCGTCCGCACGACCGGCAGCATCAGCGGGATCGAGACGAGCATGATCGAGGTAGAGTCCAGGATGGTGCCGAGCGCGAGGAAGACCAGCATGAACACCGCGATCACCACGTGCGCGGGCAGCTCCAGCCCGATCACCGTCTGGCTGAACCGCGACGTCAGGCCTGTGAGCGTCAACATCCGCGAGTACATGGACGCGGCGATCAGGAGAAAGAAGATGGCGGCGGTGGCGTGGCCCGTCTCGAGGAGCGTCTCCCACAGCCGGCGGAGCGTGAGCTGGCGCTTGAGCACCGCCAGCAGGAGTGCGCCGAAGGCGCCCATGGCGCCCGCCTCGGTGGGGGTGAAGAGCCCGCCGTAGATGCCGCCCAGCACCAGCGCGATCAGTGAGGCGGTCGGCCAGAGCCGGACGAGCATCCGCAGCCGGTCCGCGCGCCCTGCGCGCGCCATCGCGCGCTCCCCTCCCACCAGGCGCGGGTTCCGGGAGACCATGGCGTAGATACCGGCAGAGTAGACGGCGGTCAGCACCAACCCCGGCACGATCCCTGCGAGGAAGAGCTTGCCGATGGACTCCTCCGCCAGGATCCCGTAGATGATGAAGAGGACGCTCGGCGGGATCAGCATGCCGAGCACCGAGCTGCCCCCCACCGTCCCGAGTGCGAACTTCTTCCCGTAGCCGAGCCGTAGCATCTCGGGCAGGGCGACCTTGCTGAAGATGGCCGCCGACGCCACGCTCACGCCGGTGATCGCCGCGAAGACGGCGTTGGCCAGCACGGTGGCGATGGCGAGGCGCCCGCGCACGCGGGGCATCAGCACGTTGGCGGCGTCGTAGAGGTCGCCGGTGACCCCGGACACCGCGGAGAGGAGGCCCATGAGCACGAACAGCGGGAGCACGCCGAACACGTAGTCGGAGACCGCCCCGAAGGCCGCGATCCCGAGGAGCTTGAGCGCGACGGCAAAGCTGCCCTTGACCCACCAGACGCCGAGGAACGAGAGCGCGCCGAGGGCGACGCCCACGTGGACGCTGAGCAGGATGGTGGCCACGAGGGACCCCACCATGACGACGCCGATCAGGCTCGAGTCCACCGGATCCTTCCCGCGTGCGACACCAGGCTGCGCAGGTTGCCGAGGGCGAGGCGGGCGAACTGGAGACCGAGGAGCGCCGTCCCGACAATGACGATCGTCCGGCTGGGCGCGACCGGCACGCGGAGGGCGCCCTCACCCTCGAACTCGCCGATCCGCCAGCCCCGCACCATGTTGTCCCAGCTCGACCACACGATCAGGGCGCAGAGCGCCGCGCCCACCAGGTGCGCGACCAGCGTCAGCGCCTCGCGCAGCCACGGCCGGAGCCGGTCGACAAGGAGCGTCGAACGCACGTGGCGGCCGTGGCGGAGGGTGTGGGCCACCTGGAGGAACACGATCCCCACGATCGAGAGCTTGACCAGCTCGGGCGTGCCCTGGATGGAGAGGTTGACGGCGACACCCGTCAGCCGGAAGATCGCCCCGCTCAAGGCGCGACCGAGAACGTCGCCGACGATCAGGAACATCAGCCCGAGGATCCACGCCGAGCCGAGGCCGTTGGCGACCTCGGTCGTCCGGTCGAAGGCCCGACGGACGGCGGCGCCCGCCTCAGAGATCAAGTTCGATGTCGTGCAGCAGCGGCTCACTCTCCACCGCCACCTCGTTCTCGACGAGCCTGCCGCAGCCTGGACAGAAGAACTGCCGGAAGATCACGCGGTCGTCGATGAAGCGGCCCGGCTCACCGACGAGCGGGTTCGAGCGCTCGATCGGGTGCTCCTCCCGGATGCAGCCGGCCTTGTAGTTCTCGCGCAGGTCGCCCAGCCAGACGCCGCACGTCGCGCACGCCAGAAAGCGGCCGCGCGCGTCCGCCTTCGCCACCAGCGCGTCGGTGACAGCCAGGAGGGTGTCTCCGTCCCGCCGTGCCGCGGGACGTCCGTGGCGCGCGACGCGCGCGCGGCGGACCTCTTCCCGGAGCGCGCGCGAGGTCGCGAGGTCTGCCCGGAGCGTCGACGGATCGACCACGACGCCGTAGATCGCGCGGGCGCTCTCGACCGTCACCGCCAGGTCCTCGACGTCCTTCTCGACCAGTGCCGGATCCCGCGCCATCGGATCGCCGAACCCGCCGCCTCCGCACCACCAGACGGCGTAGACGTCGCGCGGCATCTGCGCGAAATTCTCCTGGCGCAGGCCGAGCGTCACGCGCTCGCCGGCGATCTCTCCGGCGTCCTCGGGCATGCGCGCGCGCGCGAAACGGTCCAGGATGTCACTGTCCCGGACGAAGAGGTAGCCGTTGGTCGTCGAGGGGTAACCGCCCATCATCCCGATCGAGGTGGGGATGGCGCACCCCGAGGCGAGGGTGTCGTGGGTGATCTGGTCGGTCCCGTGGGGGACGAAGCAGCTCACGCCCGACAGCCCGCCCCGGTACTTCCCGGCGCCGCCGGAGTCGGTCAGCTCCCGCCGGTACAGGAACAGGAGCGGGAAGCTCTGCTCCGTGTGCTCGATGTTCGGCATCTTGCAGATCGGCGTGCGCGCCTGGCCCCCGGTGGAGATGCCGTCGCCGGTCGAGAAGGCGCCGATGGCGCCGCAGATCGGGTCGATGAGCACGTAGCCGTAC
>JACORX010000015.1 GCA_016179165.1 Candidatus Rokuibacteriota bacterium
CCGAAGCTCTGCGCCACGAAGATGACGGTGAGCGGCGCGGTGACCAGGAAGGTGGCGCCGAACACCAGGGCGAAGATCGTCACCGAGACGGTCGACTGATCGACCAGGATCAGCGCGAATACGGCGAGCCGGGCGACGAACGAGGCTGCCGTCGGCCACACCGGCCCGGACCGATCGCTCCACGCCCCCGACGCCACCACGCCGACCAGCGCGGTCAGGCCCATGAACGCCAGCAGGTTGCCGGCGAGAAAGGCATCGAGCCCGCGATCCTGGGCGAAGGCGACCACGTGTGTGCTGACGAAGAAATCGTCGAGGCCGCACAGGGCGTAGACGGCGATCAGAAGCCAGAATTGGCGTGTGCCCGCGGCTTGCCGGGTGTCGAGGCCGGCGGGCGAGGCGGCGGCTTGCACGCCGCGGCTGCCGTGCGTCCCCGGGATCGCCAGCAGCAGCGCGGGCACCAGAACCAGATGGGCGATGCCGAGCCAGAAGAACACCGACCGCCAGCCGATCGCGACCAGCACCGCCGCCAGGGCGGAGATCACGACGAGCTGGCCGATACTCATGCCCGAGGTGACGGCGGCATTGGCCAGTCCGGTGCGGAGGGGAAAGGCCCGCGTCACCAGCACCCCCACCGGAATGAGCGAGGCGGCGCCGTTGCCGATGGCGAACACCACGCCGTAGAGGATGAGCGCGTGCCAGGGCGCTGCCATCAAGGTCATCAGGCCGATGCCGACCCCGGCGATCGCGAGGCCGCCGCCCAGCACCAGGCGCGGGCTCATACGGTCGGCCAGAAGCCCGGCGACGTACAGGCAGCCAGCCGAGACGACCTGGAACAGCGCCACCGCGAGGCCCAGCTCGCTGCGCCCCCAGCCGAAGTCCTCGACGACCGATTTCAGCGTCAGCCCGATGGCGAAGCGGGCGCCGCCGCCGATGAACAGCACGCAGAAGCCGGCGGCCAGCACGACCGTGGCGCTGCTGATGACGGTGCGTTTGGTCACAGGCAATCGTACACGGTTCCTGCCGGAGCGGCTCTCAGATGATCGGCAGCGACCGGCGCCGAGGCTCCGACCGGCGTCAACGCGCCGGGCCACCGGCGTGGGTGGAATCGAAGACGACGCCTGGGCGCCGGCGCCACGATATACTGAGCCACATGAAGCCCGAGGACGTGCGGGCCTACGCGCAGCGCGCCTGGAAGGCGGCCGAAACCCGGAAGCAGGAGCACTGGGCCCGGGAGTACGTCGAGCACGGGCCCCAGACAACCTTCGAAGCGTCCCAGGTCCTCTGGCGACACATGCGCTCCCTCAGGCCCGACTGGCCGTCGCCCGAGGAGCGGCGCGAGGACCTTGCCCATCACATCGCGCTGAAACAGCTGATCGATCGCGCAGCGGGTGCCTTCGTCGCCGCCCATCGCTGATCTGCTCGCCCAGCTCGAGCGCGCCTTCGCTCGGCAGGGCGTGCGCTGGTTCCTGTTCGGCGCGCAGGCCGCCATCCTCCACGGCGCGGCGCGACTCACCGCGGACGTCGACGTGACCGTAGACCTCGGGGCCCGTTCGAGCGCCGAGCTGGTCAGCGCGCTCGCCGAGGCCGGGTTCGATCTCCGCGTCGGGGACGTCGCCGGGTTCGTCGAGACGACGCAGGTGTTGCCTTTCGTCCACCGGGCCTCGCGGATCCCCGTCGACGTGGTGCTCGCGGGCCCCGGGATCGAGGAGCAATTCTTCGCCGGCGCCGAGCAGCGCATGGTCGGCGAGGCGCGCGTGCCCGTCGCGGCGGCCGAGGATCTCGTCGCTATGAAGGTCCTCGCGGGGCGCCCGCGCGATCTCGACGATGTCACAGCGATCATCCGCGCGCGCCACGGTCGCCTCGATCTGGATCGGATTCACGCCACCCTGGGTCTTCTGGAGAGCGCCCTCGACCGGCGCGACCTCCGCAGCGAGTTCGATCGATTGGCGATGCTCGCTGGCCGACCCGAACCGCCGGCGTCCCCCTGAGGCCGACGGTGGCCGGCAGCCTATCGCAGCACGCCGCGATGCGAGAAGCGCGTCTCCTGGCTGGTGATGAACTCGAGCAGCGCCGCCTGCCCGCCCTCGGTGGCCTGTCTCGCCCGGGCGAAGGCCCCCGCGATCTCTTCGGGCCGCTCGACCCGCTCGCTCCAGCCGCCCATGGCGCGCCCCAGGTCCGCGTAGCGCCCGCCGATGTCGCGCGTGCCGTACTTGTCGTGCGACACGACGAGGTGCGGGATCTCGATGGCCATGCTCGAGTTGTTGAGCACGACGGTGAGGATGGGGATGCCGCAGCGCACCGCCGTCTCGAAATCGAGCCCGGTCATGCCGAAGGCGGCGTCGCCCATGAAGTTGACGCAGAGCTTGTCCGGCGCCGCGAGCTTGGCGCCGATGATGAGGCCGAGCCCCGTGCCCAGCGCGTGCGACTTGCCCCAGCCGAGATAGCTGCGCGGAGAGACGGCCCGGTAGAAGGGCAGGAGCTGGTCGCGCGGGCTGCCCGAGTCGTGCGTGACGATGGCCTCCCGCGGGTCCACCGCGCGCATGAACTCGGCGATGACCCGGTAGGGGTTGATCGGGACCTCGGCCGAGCCGAGCACCGGCGCCCACTCGGCGAGCCATGCCGCGCGCACGCGCTCCAGCTCTGCGCGCACACCCTCCCGCCCGGCCGGGCGGCCTCCCTGGTCTTTGACGGCCTCGATGAACTGGCGCAGCACGAGCCGCGCGTCGCCTAAGATCGGGTAGTCGGCGGCGTAGCTCTTGTTGAGGTCGCGCTCGTCATTGGTCGCGTGGATGAGCGTCTTGCCCGCGGGGATGCTGGGCGCCATCCCGTGGCGTGTGAAG
>JACORX010000087.1 GCA_016179165.1 Candidatus Rokuibacteriota bacterium
CTACGAAGGCGGTCGGCAAGGGCACGGGCCTCGGTCTCGCCACGGCCTACGGCATCGTCAAGCAGAGCGGTGGCCACATCACGATCTACAGCGAGCCGGGGAGCGGGACGACCCTGCGCAACTACCTGCCCGGCGCTGAAGCCCCCGAGTCGGCTCCGGTCGCGATCGAAGAGACAGGGGCGCGGCGAGGGACTGAGGTCGTCCTGCTGTCAGAGGACGACGCCAACCTTCGCGCCTTGACGCGCGACATCCTCGAGAGCGCGGGATACACGGTGCTGGAGAGCCAGGACGTCGAGGACGCGCTCCGGATCGCCGAGGGCCAGGACGGCACGATCCAACTGCTCCTCACCGATGTGGTGATGCCCCGTATGAATGGGCGCGTCCTGGCCGACGCGGTCAGGCGTTTTCGGCCTAGCGTCAAGGTGCTCTACATGTCCGGCTACACGGACGACGCCATCGTCCATCATGGTGTGCTCGATCCGGGGACCGCGCTTCTCCCGAAGCCCTTCACCCCGGCCGCCCTTGCCTGCAAGGTACGCGAGGTGCTCGATCGGCCGTAGTGACGGCCTCCCGGCGCACGATGCGGCCTCCTGCCGGAGGCGACCTGAGGAGCCCCTCCGTCTCCGTGATACTCTTACTGGCACCATGTTCGGCGCGCTGCTCGACCCGACCCATACGCCTGCCGCGCGCGTGACCGCGCCATGAGCATCCACCCGACACGCCAAGAGGCGCTCGTCTCTTGGCGGTGAGCCGCCGGCCGTCTCTGGGCTCGTGATCCGGCGCCCGAGCGCCGAAAGCGCGCTGGTGTGGTCCCTGCTCCTCCTCCTGGGGGCGGGTATCGTGTGCCCGTTGCTGCAGGTGCTGTCCGTGGCGGTCATGGTGGACGGCCGGCCGACCGCGGCGCCGCTCCTCGCCTTCTTCGCGCGCCCACTCTTCCGGGAGGCGTTCGTCAACACGCTGGCCTCAGGCGTGCTCGCGGTGGCGCTGGGCAGCCTGATCGCGGTCCCGCTGGCGCTCTCCACGGTCCGCTACAGCTTTCCGGGGCGTGGGCTGCTGACGACGCTCGGGCTCCTGCCGCTCGTCATCCCTCCGTTCGTTGGGGCCGTCGCGTTCCAGCAGATCCTGGGGCGTAGCGGCACCGTCAACCTCTTCCTCCTCGAGCGTTTCGGCGTAACCGTGCCGTTCATGGAGGGCCTCTGGGGCGTGATCATGGTGCAGACGCTTCACTACTTTCCCTTCATCTGGCTGAATACGGCGGCCGCGCTCTCGGCGCTCGACCGGTCGCTCGAGGAAGCCGCCGAGAATCTCGGATCGTCAGGCTTCCGGCTTTTTCGCCGCGTCCTCTTGCCGCTGTCACTGCCGGGCTACGCGGCCGGAGCGCTTTTGACCTTCATCCGCGTGATCGACGACCTCGGCACTCCCCTCATGCTCAACTACACCACGCTGCTGGCGCCGCAGGCCTACATGCGCGTGACGACGGTAGGGTTGACCGACGTGGACGGCTACGTCATCTGCGCCGTGCTGGTGGCGCTGTCACTCTCGGCGTTGTGGATCTCGAAGGGGCTCCTGGGGCGGGGGGAGTTCACCGCGGTTGGGAGGTCCGGCGAGACGCCCGCCCGCGTGCTCGGCGCGGGCGGGGCGCTCGCGGTGTGGGCGATCGCCATACTGCTCCTGGGGCCTGCGCTTCTGCCGCACGTAGGGATCGTCCTCTTGTCCGTGTCCAAGGTCTGGAGTCTTTCCCCGCTGCCCTCCGTGTATACCCTTGGCAACTACGACGAGATCCTCTTCCGCGTGCCGCACTTCATCTGGAACACGCTGCGCTACGCGTTCTTGGCGGCGGCGCTCGACGTGGGGCTGGGGGCGGTCATTGCCCGGCTCCTGCTGCGCGGGCGGACCCGCGGGCGGCAGTGGCTGGATGCCATCGCCACCATGCCGCTGGCGGTGCCGGGCGTCGTGCTGGCGGTCGGGTACCTGCGCGTCTTCCACGGCTGGAGCGTGCCGGGGTTGGGGGCGCCGCTCACCTCGACCTGGCTCATTCTCGTCATCGTCTACGCCGTGCGCCGGCTGCCCTACACGGTGCGCGGCGCCTACGCCGCGCTCCAGCTGCAGCCGGTCTCGCTCGAGGAAGCGGCGCAGAACCTGGGCGCCGGCCGCGCGCGCGCGTTTCTCAAGGTGACGCTCCCGCTCATGGGGCGCGGGCTTCTCGCGGGCGGGCTCCTGGCCTTCGTCAGCTCCGCGGTGGATCTCTCCTCGACCATTCTTCTGGTGCCGCATGTCGAGCTCGGCCCGCTCTCGTACGGCATCTATCTCTACATGCAGTCGGCCGTGGGTCGCGGCCCCGGCGCCGCGCTCGGCGTGGTCGCCATCGCGCTCGTCGCTGCCGGCACCTGGCGCGCCACGCGCCTGGCGCACGGCGGCGCCGGCCTCTTCCGCGCGTAGCGCATGGCCATCGGCATCGTGAACTCATCGCGGATCGCGGCGGCCTTCCTGGGCCCGGTCATCGCCACGACCCTCCTCGCCTGGATGCCTCCGGGCGCCGTCTACCTGCTAGCGGCCGGCATGGGGCTCCTGGTAGTGCCGCTGCTCGCGAGCGTGTCCGGGCCGGGGGCATATCCGCCGGGAGCATATCCGGAGGAGGCACGCTCGTGACGCAAGACGAAACGCTGATCCGGCTGTCCGAGGTGCGCATGGAAGGGGTGGGCAAGCGCTACGGCGCCGCGTGGGTCGTCAAGGACGTGTCCATCTCCATACGCCCCGGCGAGTTCTACACCCTGCTGGGCCCGTCGGGCTGCGGCAAGACCACGCTCCTGCGCATGCTCGCGGGCTTCGCCCAGCCCGACGAGGGGCGCATCTTCGTGGACGACGAGCCGATCGACTCCGTGCCGCCATGGAAGCGCAATCTGGGCATGGTCTTCCAGCACTACGCGCTGTGGCCGCACATGAGCGTCTTCGAGAACGTCGCCTTCGGGCTGCGCGAGCGCCGGGTCTCCGGGGCCGAGCTCGACAGCAAGGTCAAGGCCGCGCTCCAGCAGGTGGGGCTCGAGGGCTTCGAGCCGAGGAGGCCGTCGCAGCTCTCCGGGGGCCAGCAGCAGCGCGTGGCGCTCGCGCGCACGCTGATCGTCCAGCCGCGCCTCCTCCTGCTCGACGAGCCGCTGTCGAACCTCGATGCCCAGCTTCGCTCCCAGATGCGGCTCGAGCTGGCGAGGCTCCACCGCGACGTCGGCATCACGACCCTCTACGTCACCCACGATCAGGCCGAGGCGCTATCGCTCTCCACCCGGATCGCCGTGCTGTCGGAGGGCGCCCTCGTGCAGGAGGGGCGGCCCGAGGAGATCTACTGGAAGCCGCGGAACGCCTTCGTGGCCGAGTTCGTCGGCGCCGCGAACCTCGTACCGGTGAGCGTGATCGAGCTGCGCGAGATGGGCGTGGTCGTCCAGACCACGGGCGGCGCGCGCCTGCCTGTGTCGTCGGGCGGGCACGCCTGGTCGGTGGGAGACCGGGCACTGCTCTGCCTGAGGCCGGAGGCGCTTCGTGTCGAGGAGGCCGAGCGGTCGGCCGGCGGCATCCCGGGGACGATCGCCGCCCACGTCTTCGAGGGCTCGCGCCAGCTCTACGATGTGACGATCCCGGGCGGCACGATCAAGGTCGAGATGATCACCTCGGCGCTCGTGGGGCGGAGCTTCAAGCTGGGCGACCAGGTCCGGGTCGAGGTCTCGCCCGAGACGTCCGTCCTGCTCCCTGACGAGGGAAGCACGGCATGATATCGTCGGGCTCGGAGGACTCTCACCCGTGAGCACCGAACTCACGCCCGTTGAACTGAAGCAATAGATGCCGCTCGTGAGCGTGGAGAGGAAGGCCGCCTGCGCGTGGGTGACGCTCGACCGCCCGCCGCTCAACCTGATCGTCCCCGAGCTCATCGCCGAGCTGCGCGCGGCCTTCGAAGCGCTCGCGCGGGACAAGAGCGTGCGCGCGGCCGTCGTGACGGGAGCCGGGCGCGCGTTCACGGCCGGCATGCAGGTGCAGGTGCTCCGGGACCTCACGCCCGCCACGGCCAAGGCGCTCATCACGTCGCTGCACGAGGCGATCCACGCCGTCCACGACGCGCCCTTCCCGACCGTCGCGATGGTCAACGGCCCATGCCTGGGCGCCGGCTTCGAGCTCGCGATGGCCTGCGACCTCCGCGTCGTCGCCGCCGGCGCCCAGCTGGGATTGCCGGAGGTGAAGGTGGGGGCGCCCTCGGTCATCGAGGCGGCGCTCCTGCCGGCGCTCGTGGGCCCCGGGCGCGCGGCCGAGATGCTCCTGACGGGCGAGAGCGTCACGGCCGAGCAGGCTCTCGACTGGGGCCTCGTCAACCGCGTGGCGCCGGCGGGGGAGCTGGAAGGGGCCACGGCCGCGCTCGTCGAAAAGATTCTCGCGTGCGCGCCGCAGGCCATCAGGCTCCAGAAGGAGCTGATGGTGCGCTGGCGGAACACGGACCTGGCCTCCGCCGTCCGGTTCGGCATCAACGCCTTCGCCCAGAACTACGCCTCGGGCGAGGCGCGCGAGGCCGCGCTGGCGTTCCTCGAGAAGCGCTCCCCGAAGTTCGAGTAGGCGGCTGGCGCGCTGACGGCTTTTCGTGTTGCGTCATGCGACCGCGGCGGGTAACATCTCTCCCCGTCATGGACGTGGCCTCGCTGAGGGCAAAGATCCGCGATATCAAGGACTTCCCGACCGAGGGTATCCTCTTCAAAGACATCACCACGCTGCTCAAGGACGGGCCGGCGTGGGCGGCGGTGATCGAGCATCTGGCCGCGAAGTACCGGAAGGGCTCGGTCGACGTCGTGGTCGGTGTCGAGTCGCGCGGATTCATCTTCGGCGGCGTGCTGGCGCGAGAGATCGGGGCGGGCTTCGTTCCCGTGCGCAAGAGGGGCAAGCTCCCCGCAGCGGTGATCGAGGAGGAGTACGAACTCGAGTACGGCCGTGACGTCCTCGCCATCCACCAGGACGCCATCGCCACGGGTCAGAAGGTCCTGGTCGTGGACGACCTCCTCGCGACGGGCGGCACGATGGCCGCGACGCTGCGCCTGGTCGAGCGGCTGGGAGGCGCCGTGGTCGCCTGCGAGTTCCTGATCGAGCTGAAATTCCTCAAGGGGCGCGAGCGGCTGCACGGGTACCGCATCGAGTCCCTGATTCAGTATGACTAGACGTCGGCAAGACGATTCTTGGGCAGGATCGAGGTCGATCCGGCTATCATGGACCGGGTGATGCGCAATGGGTGACGTGACGGGGGATTGCATGACGAGGCGGATCGTGATCGGACTCTTGCTGTCGGTCCTCGGGGCGGCGGGCATCAGCGCGCCCGCGGCTGCCGAGGAGGTCCGCCAGGGCCTCAACGCGCCGGTGATCCTCCAGATGCTCTCGCGGCCCGCCGAGAGCCCCGAAGCGGTGATGCCGGAGATGCTCCGGCCCGATGCGGTTCAGGCCAAGCCCGTGCGCTTCGACCAGCCGCAGATGATGCCCGACGGCTCGGCCCGATACGGCACCGGCGCCGCGTCGGTCACCATGACGATCAGGAACCCGTGCCCGCCGGGCGACATCGAGCACGAGATGATGGTCTTGCGGTCGCTGCCTGGCCGCGGCCGCAAGTAGCCCGCCGCCTCGCATCCCAATCCGCAACTCGCCCTGAGGAGGTCGCTCGCGTATGGCCATCAAGCAGGTCGGTGTGATCGGTTGTGGGCTCATGGGCTCCGGCATCGCGCAGGTCTCGGCGCAGGCCGGGTTTCCGACGGTCGTGATCGAGGCCGACCAAGCCCTCCTCGACAAGGGGCTCAGCGGGTTGCGCAGGAGCCTCGAGGGCCTGGTCGCGAAGGCCAAGATGGAGGAACGGGCCAAGGACGAGACGCTGGGGCGTCTCAAGGGCTCGACGCAGCTTGAAGACCTCAAGGACTGCGACCTCGTGATCGAGGCCATCACCGAGAACCAGCCGCTGAAGAACGAGACCTTCGGAAGACTCGACGCCATCTGCCGGCCCCACGCGCTGCTGGCGTCGAACACCTCCTCGTGCAACGTCACCGCGATGGCGGCCGCCACGAAGCGGCCGGGGCGGGTGCTGGGCCTGCACTTCTTCAACCCGGTGCCGCTCATGAAGCTCGTGGAGGTCGTGCAGTCCATCCTGACCGACCCCGCGACGGTCGCGGCCGCCTACGAGTGGGTGCAGGCCGTCGGCAAGGTGCCGGTCAAGACCAAGGAC
>JACORX010000088.1 GCA_016179165.1 Candidatus Rokuibacteriota bacterium
CATCAGCACCGACCTGACCGTGCCCGGGCGGCTCAGCACGGTGCACAGCATGACCGAGATCATGACGCGCTTCCTCGGCCTGGGCTTCACGCTCCAGCAGGTGGTGACGATGTCGACGACGAATCCCGCGAAGGCCATCGGCGCCGAGCACCGGCTCGGCCGTCTCGAGGTTGGACGCCAGGCCGACGTCTCGATCCTCGAGCTCCGGCGGGGCGACTGGATGGTCTACGATATCCTGGGCTCGGGCCTCCGCGTCGATCACGCCTTCCTGCCGCATCTCACGGTGAAGCGGGGCACGGTCTTCGCGCCCGACTTTGGGCCGCGCCCGTGGGGTTGGGAGCCCGATCGCGTCCTGCCCAAGGGCACAACCGCCGGGGGCTGCTGCTAGTCGAGACTGACTCCTAAGGAGGACTTGATGATCTCGAAGAGCAAGAGTCCCGACGTGCGCATTCCCGACGTGCCGATCACCGAGTACGTGCTGCGTCACGCGGCCCGGCTCGGCGACAAGCCGGCGCTGATCGACGGGCCGACCGGCCGCACCCTGACGTACCGCCAGCTCGCTGAGAGCGTCAAGCGGGCGGCGGCCGGCCTGGCCAAGCGGGGATTCAAGAAAGGCGACGTCTTCGCGATCTACAGCCCCAACCTGCCCGAGTACGCCGTGGTCCTCCTCGCCGTCGCCTCCCTCGGAGGCATCAATACCACCGCGAACCCGCTGTACACGGCCGATGAGTTGGCAAAACAGCTGGCGGACTCGCGGGCCCGGTTCCTGGTGACGGTGCCGCCCTTCCTCGACAAGGCGCAGGAAGCCGCGAAGAAGAGCGGGATCGAGGAGGTCTTCGTCTTCGGCACGGCGGAAGGCGCCACGCCCTTCTCCGATCTCCTCCAGGCGGGGGACGAGCCGCCCGCCGTGCGCATCGACCCACGAGAAGACCTCGTCGTTCTGCCGTATTCGAGCGGGACGACCGGCCTCCCGAAGGGCGTGATGCTGACTCACCGCAACCTGGTGGCGAACCTCTGCCAGGCCGAGGGCATGAAGAACTTCGAAGGGTTTGCCGAAGCCGACGTGACGATCGCGTTCCTGCCGTTCTTCCACATCTACGGCATGGTCGTCATCATGATGCTGGGGCTTGCCGGCGGCGGCACCATCGTGGTGATGCCGCGCTTCGACCTCCAGGAGTTCCTCGGCCTCATTCAGAAATACAAGGTGACCATCCTCCCTCTGGTCCCGCCCGTCGTGCTCGGGATGGTCAAGCACCCCGCCGTCGCCCAGTTCGACCTTTCGAGCGTCCGGCTCATCTTCTCTGGCGCGGCGCCGCTCGGCGAGGAGATGGCGCGCGAGCTCGCCCGCAAGCTCAAGTGCCCCGTGGTGCAGGGCTACGGCATGACGGAGGCGAGCCCGGTGACGCACCTGAGCCCCACCAAGAATGCGCCGATGAAGCCGGGGTCAGCCGGGTGCGTCGTGCCGAACACGGAGGTGAAGATCGTCGACATCGTGACCGGTGAGGAAGTGCCCCAGGGCAAGGACGGCGAGCTTTTGATCCGCGGGCCGCAGATCATGAGGGGCTACCTCAACCAGCCCGGGGAGACCGCCGCGTGTCTCGACCGCGAGGGCTGGTACCACACCGGTGACGTCGGCTACGTGGACGACGACGGGTTCTTCTTCATCGTGGACAGGACCAAGGAGCTCATCAAGTACAAGGGCCTCCAGGTCGCCCCCGCCGAGCTCGAGGCGCTGCTGGTGACGCATCCGGCCGTGCTGGACGCGGCCGTCGTGCGAAAGGCCGACGAGGAAGCGGGCGAAGTGCCCAAGGCCTTCGTCGTGCTGAAGGCGGACGAGGTTTCGCGCGCGACCCCGGCCGACGCCATCATGGGCTGGGTGGCCGAGCGCGTCGCCCCCCACAAGCGCATTCGGCACCTGGAGTTCATCGACCAGATCCCGAAATCGGCGTCAGGTAAGATCCTTCGCCGCGTGCTCATGGACATGGACAAAGCTCGGTAGAACTCCACCCCCTAACCAGCACTAGTCGTGAAGACAGCGCCACCCTCACCCCGGCCCTCTCCCTCTCCGAGGGAGAGGGAGGCGTCTTGGTTCCCTCGCCCCCGGAGGGGGAGAGGGTAGGGTGAGGGGGCGGCGAGAATGCGGACAGGGCGTTCGTGAATAGCGCAGCCTAAAGGAGCGGGCACGTGGCCAGGAGCGTCGTCACCGCCGAGCGGTTCGCCAAGGGCATGACCTTCGACGAGTACGTCCGGTACGCCGGCAGCGCCGAGAACCTCGCCCGCGAGGCTTTCGGCAGCTATCTCCCCGACGGCGGGGCTCTCGGCGCGCCGCGCAAGGATAACAGCGCGGTGTTCCGCGAGCGCTATACCAAGGCGCGCCTCAGCGACGAGCAGGCGGCCGCCATCAAGTGGCTTGTCGCGCAGCCCAACGGGCCGGCGAAGATCCTCGTGATCTCCGAGGACTGGTCGTCGGATTGCCGCCGTGACGTGCCCGTCCTCGCGCGGCTCGCCGAGGCGGGCGGGATGGAGCTGCGCATCTTCAACCGCGATGGAAAGAAGGTGTTGGCCACGCGGCGCCCTGATCCCGCCGCCGCCCCCGACGCGAACCACGACATCATGCTCGAGTTCATGAACAAGAAGAACGGCGGGGAGTGGGCGTCGGTGCCGGTCGCCGTCGTCTACACGAAGGACTTCCAGGAGCTCTGCCGCTACATCGAGTACCCGGCCATCTACAACCAGGATCGCATCCGCGCGCGCCAGCAGGCGGCGCGGCCCGGCGAGACGGAGGCCCAGACGAAAGAGCGCGGCATGCGGGAGTTCGCGGCCATGCAGGCATCGCCCTTCTTCGACCTGTGGGCGTCCGCGGCGATCGGGGAGATCATCAGCGCGCTGTACGAGAGGCTGGTGGCCGGCGAGAAGTGAGCGGCGCGCCAGGCGTCCTAACCATCGAGGACCCGGAGGACCCGCGCCTCGCCGACTATCGAGAGATCCGGGACGCGGAGCGGCGGCGGCGCGACGGTACGTTCATCGCCGAGGGGCGCCAGGTGGTGCGCCGCCTTCTCAGCGTGGGGCGCTACCGCGTGCGCTCCGCGCTCTGCACGCCGCCCGCGCTCCACGCGCTTGGTGAGGCGCTCGCCGCCGCGGGAGTCCCCACCTATCTGGTTCGTCAGGACATCGTGGAGGCCGTGGTCGGCATGGAGTTCCATCACGGCTGTCTCGCCGCCGGCGAGCGCGGCGCCGAGCCCACGGCGGAAGCCGTCCTCGCCGAGGCGCCGGGGGATCGGCTCGTCGTCCTGGAGGGGCTTGGCGACTCGAGCAATGTCGGCGCGCTCTTCCGCAATGCGCTGGCCTTCGGCGTGGGCGCCGTGTTCCTTGCCCCCGGCACCGCCGACCCGCTCTACCGCAAGGCCATCCGCGTCTCGTCGGGCGCGACCGTGGCCCTGCCCTTCGCGCGGCTTCGCGACTGGCCGCGCGATCTCGATCGGCTGCGGGAGGCCGGCTACACGGTGTTGGCGCTGACGCCCCGGGCCGAGGCCGTGGATATCGGCGAGCTGGGCAACGGGGGCGAGCTGGGCGACGGGCGCCCGCTGCCCGCGCGGCTGGCCTTGCTCCTCGGCACCGAAGGCCGAGGGCTCAGCGCGGAAGCCCTCGCGGCGGCCGACCTGCACGTCCGGATCCCGATGGCGCCCGAGATGGACTCGCTCAACGTGGCGGCCGCCGGAGCCGTCGCGCTCCACTGGCTGAGCCGGATCGAGTCCAATGCCTCAGCGGCACGGAGGCCACGAACGTGAGAGGGCGCGCCCGGCCACGTCAGGATTGCTTCGTCTCCAGCTCCGCCCAGCGGGAGTAGAGCCGGGCGACCTCTCCGCGCGCGACCTCGAGGGCAGCGTAGCGGGACTGTAGCGCCGCCGGGTCGGTGGCAATGGCCGGGTCTTCCGCGGCCCGGCGGCACTCCTCGGCCGCGGTCTCGGCGTCGAGAACGGCCCGCTCCATGCCCTCCCATTCTCGTTGCTCGAGGTATCCGAGGCGCTTCGTCCGGGGCCGCGGCGCCGGCGAGGGCGGCGCGCCGGCCTGGGCGCGCGGCGCCGGCGCGCGCGCGGGACGTGCGGCTTCCCACTGCGCGTAGTCGGCGTAGGTCTCGGCGCCGCCCTCGCCGTCGAGCGCCAGGATCACGGTAGACACGCGGTCGAGCATGAACCGGTCGTGGGTGACGAGCACGAGGCCGCCCTCGAATTCCGCGAGGCTGTCCTCGAGGACCTCGAGCGTCGGGATGTCGAGGTCGTTCGTCGGCTCGTCGAGGATCAGCAGGTCCGCGGGCTGCAGCATCAGTCGAGCGATGGACACGCGCGCCCGCTTGCCGCCGGAGAGCCTTGCGACGGGCTGGTCGAGCTGCTCGGGACGGAAGAGTAAGCGCTTGGCCCACGTGGGGACGTGGTCGCTCCGGCCCCGGAAGGTGACCGCGTCGCCGTCGGGCGCCAGCGCGCGGCGCAGCGATTGCGCGGGGTCGAGGCCCGCCCTGTGC
>JACORX010000086.1 GCA_016179165.1 Candidatus Rokuibacteriota bacterium
GCGAGGTGGGTGTGCGGCTCGACGCCGCCCGGCGTGACGATGAGGCCCGTCGCGTCTATGACCCGGGCGGCCTCCGTGGGCAGGGTGCCGGGGGCGCCCAGCACAGCGATGCGCCCGTCCTGCACGCCCACGTCCCAGGAGCCCACGCCCTGGGGCGTCACGACACGTCCGCCGCGGATCACGAGATCGAGCATGCGCCGAGCCTAGCCCAAGCCGCCCGGGCCGTCAAATGATGCTATAACTCCCTGCCATGGCCGATCTCGCGCCAGAGGATGTGCGCCGCCTTGCCGCGTCGCTGTCGCTGCCGCTGACCGGTGACGACGCCGCGGAAATCGCCCACCGCCTCAACGCCTTTCTCGACGCGCTGGCGGCCCTGGATGCCTTGCCGCTGGAGCGGGTCGAGCCGTGGCCGACGCGCCCCGAGGAAATCGCGTGAGCCCGGCCGGCGACGATCTCGCCTTCGCCGGGGCGGCACGCCAGGCGGCGCTCGTCCGCGAGAAGCGCCTGTCCCCCGTCGAGCTGGTGACCACCTATCTCGAGCGGATCGACCGCTTCGACGGACGCCTGCGCGCCTTCATCACCGTCTGCCGCGAGAGCGCCCTCGCTGAGGCCGCCCGCGCCGAGGCCGATGCGGCGAAGGGGGCATGGCGCGGGCCCCTTCACGGCATTCCCTTCGCGGTGAAGGACCAGGTCGACACGGCCGGCGTCCTCACCACGTCGGGCTCGGCGCTCCTCCGCGCCAACGTCCCTTCAGCAGACTCGACCGTCGTGGAGAGACTCAAGGCCGCCGGCGCGATCCTTCTCGGCAAGCTCAACCTGACCGAGTTCGCCCTGGGCGGCACCATCCGCTTCCCATACGGCCAGCCGCGCAACCCCTGGAATCCCGAGCACGACCCGGGTGGGTCGTCCTCGGGCTCGGGGATTGCCGCGGCCGCCGCCCTCTGCTCGGCCACCCTCGGCGAGGACACCGGCGGCTCGGTCCGAAGCCCCGCCTCCTACTGCGGCGCCGTGGGCTTCCGACCCACGTGGGGGCGCGTCTCGCGCCACGGCTGCTTTCCGGCCGCGTGGTCCATGGACCAGATCGGCCCGCTCACGCGTACCGTGGAGGACGCGGCGCTCGTGCTCGGCATCATCGCGGGCTACGACGTCAGGGATCCGCTCACCAGTCGGAGCGCGGTGCCCGATTACCGCGCCAGGGTCGCGGCAGGCGCGAAGGGACTGCGGATCGGCGTCGTCACAGAGCTGGTGGACGGCGCCGACACTCAGGCCGTGGTCCGCAGCGCCGTGAGGGATGCCGCGCGCGGGCTCGCAAGCCTTGGCGCGTCGGTGGAGGACATCTCGCTGCCGCTGATTCCCTTCGCGGGCGCCGTCTTCATGGCGCTCTGCGATTCGGAGGCGGCGGGCCACCACAAGCGCTGGCTCTCGGAGCGCGCGGACGAATACGACCAGGGGACGCGGAGACGGCTCGTGACGGCGGGGCTCATCCCGGCCGCGGCCATCCATCGGGCCGCTCGTGCCCGCGCGCTCATCCGCGAGCAGGTGCTGGCGGCGCTCGCGAAGTACGACCTCCTCCTCGCGCCGACCTCGCCCCAGCCAGCGCCCGCCATCGCCAGCCACACGGCGCCCGTCACGAGCAAGGACGACGCCGCCGCGCGCTTCTTCGGCCGGCGCTCCTACACCACGCCGGCGAGTCTGGCGGGGGTGCCGGCCATCTCGGTGCCCTGCGGTTTCGCCGCGGCCGGGCTACCCATCGGCCTCCAGCTCATCGGTCGCCCCTTCGCTGAATCAACCGTCCTCAGCGCGGCCCACGCCTGGGAAAAGACAGCAGGCCTCGCGAGCCGCCGCCCAGCACTCGCAGGCGATGCGTAAGTAACACAAGGCCTGTTCTTCGGCAGCCACGCTGGTCTGTCTCATCCCAACTTCGAAGATCGGCGGAGTCTCTCCGTTCTGTATCGGTTGCTGGGCATTGGCGCGCGCCGCCGTCGGCGCTACTGTCGACGCTCAAAGTTGCCGCTTGACACCTGATCCTCCTGTGCGGTACCTAGACGTGACCAGAGCAGGAGGATCGGGCCCTCCGGGCCCGGGTCGGCTCCGCGGTTGTCCGCTCTGTGTCTGGGAAGGCAGGGGACCCGGCGTCCGATAAGGGGGCTCATGTCAAGTTCACCAGCCCTCACCGATGGCCCTGCCGTGGCCGCGCCACGCCAACATCGTTTCTGCCGACTACGCTCCGGTATGGTCGTTGTCAGTCGGTGCGCGCCGGCGGTCTCCCCGCCGCACTGAGACGGGTGAGTGCCGGATGCCGCGCAAGCGCACGCCCACGAGCCGCCCGAAGCCCGACGTCCGCCGTCCTCCCGCGTCGGGGCAGCGGCGCGACCGCCGCGGCCTCCTGGCCGAGGTCGAACGCGCGGCGCGGGAGGCCGAGGCCACCGCCGAGATCATGGTGTCGATCAACGCCTCGCTCGACCTCGAGACGGTCCTCGAACGCATCGCCGCCGTCGCCCGCGAGCTGTGCGCGAGCGAGCTCGCGTGGATCGCCCTCCGGGAGCCCAACGCGCAGACCGTGGTCTCGTACGGCGTCGCTGGAGCCCAGAGCAGGATCGACCCCAGCTTCGCCCTCCCGCCGGGCCAGGGCATCGCGGCCCTCGTCCTCGCCACCCGCTGCCCGTTCCGCACCGACAACTACCCTGAGGATCCAAGGATCACGCCGAAGTTTCTCGGGATCCCCCGGGAAGAGGCGATCGTCACCGAGCTGGCCGTCCCGATCCTTCACGGCGACCAGAGCATCGGCATCCTCTACGTGGCGAACCGGTCGCCGCGCCCGTTCACGGACCGCGACGAGACGACGCTGACGCGCCTGGGCGGCGCCGCCGCTGTCGCCATCCAGAACGCCCGGCTCTTTGCAGAGCATGAGGCGCGGCGACAGAGCGCCGAGGCCATCGCCGAGGTCGGCAAGCTTCTGGCCGAGACGCTGGAGCCGGAAGTGGTTGGCCGGCGCATCGTCGAGCGCCTGCGGGTGCTGCTTGCCGTGCGCGGGTGCACCGTGTACCGGCTCGTCGAGGCCTCGGGCGACCTGGCGGCCCTCGCGGTGGCGGGCGACGTCGGGCCGAGTTACGGACCGGACATCGTTTTCCCCAGGGGCACGGGCGTGGCGGGGATCGCCGTGCGAGAGCGCCGGCCCGTCGCCACGCCGGACCTGCTCGAGGACCCGCGTGTGTCGC
Source organism: Candidatus Rokuibacteriota bacterium (assembly GCA_016179165.1). Taxonomy (GTDB): domain Bacteria; phylum Methylomirabilota; class Methylomirabilia; order Rokubacteriales; family CSP1-6; genus AR37. The sequence continues at coordinate 3,219 of JACORX010000086.1, forward strand.
TGACCCCGGAGGTCCGGGCGCGGATCGAGCAGGCATCGTACCGGGCGGTCCTCGCCCTGCCGCTCACGGTGGGCGGCCGCGTGATGGGGGCCCTCGCCGTGGGCGACCTGCGGGGCCGCGCCTTCAGCGACAAGGACGTACAGCTCGCTCAGGCGTTCGCGGACCACGCCGCCCTCGCCCTGGAGAACGCGCGCGCCTTCGAGCAGGCCGAGCGGCAGCGGCGCGAGGCCGAGTTGATCGCCGGTCTCGCGCGGGCCATCAACGAGTCACTCGACCTCGACACCGTGCTCCATCGGGTCGTCGAGGGAGCGAGGGAGCTGTGCAGCAGCGACGGCTCCCAGATCGCGCTGCGCGAGGCCGACTCGAGCGCGATGAGGGTGCGGCACTGGGTCGGGCCGAGCGCGGCCGGATGGCCGACTCACCTCATCGAGTCGGGCAAGGGTCTCGGCGGGCTGGCGCTGCTGACCGGGCGCCCGGCGCGGACCGCGAACTACGCGGAGGACCCGGCATTCACCAAGGATTACCTGCCGATCGTCCAGCAGGAGGGCGCCGCCAGCCTGATGGTTGTGCCGATCTCGGTGGACGACCGTCCCGAGGGATTGCTCTTCGTCGTGAACCAGTCGCTGCGGCCCTTCACCGACAGCGACGAGACCGTGCTCCTGCGGCTCGCCGACCAGGCCGCCGTCGCCATCCGCAACGCCCAGATCTTCGCGCGCGAGCGCCGGGCCCGCGGCGAGGCGGATCATGCAGCGGCGCTCCTCACCGAGGAGAAACGGCTGCTGGAGATGGTCGCGGCCGGCGAGGCTCTCGGCGACGTGCTCGAGGGCGTCTGCCGGTCACTCGAGCGCCAGTTCGACGGCCTTCTGGCCTCGGTCCTACTCCTCGACCCGGACGGCGCAACTCTCCGCCACGGCGCCGCCCCCTCGCTCCCGGCGAGCTTCGTCCAGACCATCGACGGCCTCCCCGTCGGACCCGCGTCCGCCGTCTGCGGAACCGCCGCCTACAGGCGCGAACGCGTCGTCGTGTCCGACGTCGCCACCGATCCCCTCTGCGCCGACTACCGGGCGCTCGGCGCGCAGTACGGGCTCAGGGCCTGCACCTCCACGCCGATTCTCGCCGCCGACGGCACGCTCCTGGGCACCTTCGCCGTGTACTACCGGACGCCGCGTGTCCCGAGCGAGGCCGAGCTGCGCGGGATCGAGGGCGTGACGCAGGTGGCGGCGATCGCCATCGAGCGCCAGCGGGCGGAGGCTGCGCTTCGCCAGGCCCACCACGAGTACCAGGCCCTCGTCGAGACCGTCCAGGCCATCGTGTGGCGCGCGGACGCGCAGACGTTCCGATTCACCTTCGTCAGCCGCGAGGCGAAGGTCTTGCTCGGCTATCCGCTCGAGCAATGGACGTCGGAGCCGACGTTCTGGGCCGACCACATCCACCCGGACGACCGGTCCTGGGCCATGGACTTCTGCGCCGGGGCTACGGCCGCGCAGCGAGCGCACGAGTTCGAGTACCGCATGGTCGCCGCCGACGGACGGGCCGTTTGGCTGCGCGACCTCGTCCGGGTGGTCGTCGAGAACGACCGGCCGCGCGAGCTGGTCGGTGTCATGATCGACATCACGGCGCGCAAACGGGCCGAAGAGGCGACGGCGGCCCTGGCCGAGGTGGGCCGCGAGCTGGTCGGCTCGCTGGACTTCGACCAAGTGTGCGAGCGCCTCCTCAGGGTCATCCTGCGCCTGCTCCAAGTCCGCCAGGCGCTGCTCTTCCGGCTGAATCCCGCGACCGGGGGGTGCGTGTGCATCGCTGGGGCCGGAGATGCCCAGAACGCGGGCTGGATCGGGCTCGAGACGGAGGCGGGGGTCGGGGTCGTCGGCCTTGCGCTCTCCACAGGCCGGGTGGAGTGCTCCGCGAACCTCCTCGGCGACGACCGGCTCACGCTGCCACCGTGGCTGCGGGAGCGCCGGGAGCGCGAGGGGCTGGGAGCCGTGGCCGCCGTGCCGCTGATCCGAGGGGGTGAGACGCTTGGGGCGCTCGTGCTGGCTGACACGACCGGGCGGGCGTTCCTCGACGAGGACCTCGCCCTGCTCGCCGCCTTCGCCGACCAGGCGGCGGTGGCCCTGGACAACGCCCGCCTCTACCAGGAGGCCCGGCGCGCCTACGAGGACCTCGCGCACACGCAGGAGCAGCTCCTGCAATCGCAGAAGATGGACGCGATCGGCCGGCTGGCGGGAGGCATCGCGCACGACTTCAACAACCTCCTGACCGTGATCCTGGGGCGGACCGAGATGCTCCTGGTCCGCACCGGCACGCAGGAACCCTCGCGGGGGCAGATCGAGCTGATCCAGAAGACCGCGAGACGCGCGGCCGATCTGACCGGCCAGCTCCTGGCCTTCAGCCGCCGGCAGATCCTGCAGCCGAAGGTCCTGGATCTCTCCGCCGAGGTGGCGGGCATGAGCGAGATGCTCCGCCGGCTGATCGGCGAGGACGTCGAGCTGGTGCTCCGGGCGCGGCCGTCGACGGGCCTGGTCCTCGTCGATCCAGGCCGGCTCGCCCAGGTCATCATGACGCTGGCCGTCAACGCGCGCGACGCGATGCCGCGCGGTGGGCGACTCATGATCGAGACCGACACGGTGGAGCTGGACGAGTTGTATTGCCGCGACCATCCCGGCACCGTGCCGGGGACCTACGTCATGCTTGCCGTGACCGACACCGGCACCGGCATGGACGCCACGACCCAAGCGCGCATGTTCGAGCCGTTCTTCACGACCAAGGAGGTCGGCAAGGGCACCGGACTCGGGCTGTCGGTCGTCTACGGGATCGTGCAGCAGAGCGGCGGCGCGATCGCCGTCGAGAGCGAGCCGGGGCGTGGCTCGACCTTCCGCATCTACCTCCCGCGCTCGGCCGCGCCGCCGGCCCCGGAGGCGGAGCCCCGGGTGCCCGTGGTTCCGCGCGGGTCCGAGACGATCCTGCTGGTGGAGGACGAGGCGGATCTGCGGACCCTGGCCCTCGAGCTGCTGCAGGGGCAGGGATATGTCGTCCTCGAAGCGGGCGACGGCGCCGAGGCCCTACGGATCTGCGACGCGCACGCCGGTCCCATCCACCTCATGGTGACCGACGTGGTGATGCCCGGCATGAGCGGGACCGAGGCTGCCGCTCGCGCGAGGAGTCGGCGTCCGGAGATACGCGTGCTTTACATGACGGGCTACACCGAGGACAACATCATCCGGTACGGCCTCCCGCGCTCGAGCACCCGCCTCCTCCAGAAGCCGTTCTCTCCGGACACCCTCACGCGGGCGGTGCGGGACGCGCTGGACGCCGCCTGACGAGCGGCCCCGGGACGCAGGCGCCGCTACCATTCCGCGTGGCTATGGATCGGGCTGCGTAGCGCCGGAAGCCTCAGGCGAGGCGGGCCATGTCTGAGAACGGGTGTTATCTACGCTCTAGTGAGGCACCATCGCCCAGAGCGGGTCGAGGTTCTTCCGGTCGGGCTTGAGGAGGCCGACGCCGGGCGCGTTGACCAGCTCGACGATCTTGTCGTTGAAGGGTGTCTTGACGCCGACCTGCCTGCCCTGCTCGGAGACGTAGCCGTTGAGGTAGTTGATCTCGGTCCGGCGTCCCTTCATCACGTCCTGGAGCATGGAGGGCCGGCCGCCCACCCGGCTCTTGGCGTCGCGCGCCATGTCCGCCTCGACCTCTGCCAGGCCCTTGCCGGCCACGGCGTCCACGAAGCGCTGGGCGTCGATGCTGTAGATGGGCTCGACCTCGTAGCCGCGTCCGCGACCGACCTGGATCACCTCGGCGGCGGTGAAGACGGCGATGCGCCTCGGCACGTGGTCGGTCCTAGCCTCGGCGGAGTCGAAGCCGGAGAGCCCCGAGATCGGGTTGACCATGCAGTTGACGGCCAGCTTGGACCAGCGCTCGCCCCACAGGTTGGTCGTGACCTTGCTGGTTGCGACGTCGTTCATGATGCGGGCGATCTCCCGCGCCCGCGCCGTGTCCTTGCCGTCGTGCTCGCCGATCTTGAAGCCGACGGCGCCGCGGTCCGTCCGGATCGCGTGGCCCGGCTCGTACATGCCGGCGCTGATCGTGATGACACAGCCGAGCGTCCGGTCCCTGCCGGCCACGGCCGCCACGCGCTCGTCGTTAATGCCGTTCTGGAAATCCACGACCACGCCGTCCGGCCGGCGGAGATTGGCCACCGCCATCGCGGTCGCCCACTCGGTGTCGTAGCTCTTGACGGAGATGAAGACATAGTCAAAGGGCTCGCGAAGGCTCTGGATCTCGTGGATGTGGAGGGCTTTCACGGGCACCACGTGCTCGCCGCAGGTGCCCGAGAGCCGGAGGCCCACCTTCTTCATTGCCTCGACGTGCTCCGGCCACTGCTCCATGAGCGTGACGTCGTGGCCGGCCTTCGTCAGCATGCCGCCGACAATGGAGCCGATAGCCCCTGCCCCGATGATGCCGATTCTGGTCGCCATGTCTTCCTCCGGGTGGTGGATGTGCGCGGGCGCTTCCCGAGCCAGGTTAGGAGTCTACCACTGCCGACGTGCCCGTTTGAGTCCCACGCGGGTTTTCGGTATAACTAGGCCTCCATGCCCACCGACCTCCTGACCCTCGCACGCGAGCGCGCCCAGGCCAATCTCTTCTGGTGCTACCTGGGCGTCCAGGTCGACGACGCCGGCGAGGGCTGGGTGCGCCTCCGCGTGCCTGTCAAGGACGGGCTCAGAAACTCCGCCGGCGCGCCCGTGCACGGCGGCGTCCTCGGTTCCCTCGTGGACATGGCCGTGGGCGGCGCCCTCGGAACCACCCACGAGAATGCCGGCGGCGGCGTGGGACAGGCCACGCTCGACCTCAACGTCAGCTTCCTCGCCGCGCCGGGCGACGGCGACATCGTCGCCGAGGGACGGCTTCTCCGCCGCGGGCGCTCCATCGCCTTCGGCGAGGCCCGCATCACCGACGGCGCGGGCAAGCTCGTTGCCGTCGGGCGCGCCACCTACATGCTGCTCCTACCCAAGACCTAGCACCCGCATCAAAGGAGAATCCTGTGCCCACAAAGATCGTCTTCGCCCCGAAGATGCCCGACCCCATCATGGAGACCGCCCGCTCGATGATCCCCGAGGGCTTCGAGATGGTCGAGACCGAGCACGACCACCCGGACTTCCTCAAGCACGTGGCGGGCGCCGAGTACTACATCGGGTTCCCGCGGGCCGGCATGGGCGAGGCTTTCTTCAAGGCCGGGTCGGGACTCAAGCTGGTCCAGCTCATCAGCGCGGGCTACGACAGGATCGACGTACCCGCGGCAAAGAAGGCCGGCGTGCCCATCGCCAACAACGGCGGCTCCAACTCCGTCGCCGTCGCCGAGCACACCATGATGCTGATCCTGGCCGTCTACAAGAAGATGGCCTGGCACCACGTCAATGTGACGCACGGCAAGTGGCGCGTCGGCGACTTCGCCACCACGCGGACCTACGAGCTGGCGGGCAAGAAGCTCGGCATCGTGGGCCTCGGCACCATCGGCAAGAAAGTGGCGCGCCGTGCCGTCGGCTTCGACATGGACATCCAGTACTACGACATCGTCCGGCTTACCGAGGACCCGGAGGACGCCCTGGGCGTCACGTTCACCCTTTTCCCCGAGCTGCTCCAGACATCCGACGTGGTCAGCCTGCACGTGCCGCTGAACGACACGACGCGCAAGATGATGGGCGCGCGCGAGTTCGCGATGATGCAGAAGGACGCCATCTTCATCAACACCTGTCGCGGTCCCGTCGTGGACGAAGAGGCCCTGCGCCACGCGCTGCTCTCGAAGCAGATCTCCGCGGCGGGCCTCGACGTCATGGTCGAGGAGCCGCCGCTCATCAACCACCCGCTCTTCGGCCTCGAGAACGTCACCTTCACGCCGCACTCGGCGGGGCCGACCTGGGAGAACTGGACCAAGGCGTTCCGGAACGCCTTCGACAACGTCCAGCGGGTAGAGCGGGGAGACAAGCCCCTCTGGATGATTCCGGAGATGCGCTAAGCGAGCGGCGGGCGGCGGGAGTTCCAGCCAGCCGCCTGCTCGTAGGCATGGCCGAGCCGCAGCACTACCGATTCGTCGAAGGGGCGGCCGATCAGCTGGATTCCGATGGGACGTCCGTCGGCCGAGAATCCGCAGGGCACGGACAGCGCTGGCAGTCCGAGGGTGTTGAGAGGACGCGTGAGCCGCGAGAACCGGCCCATCCGCTTGACCACGTCGTCGGTGCTGCCCGACTTGGCCTCGGCCAGGGGCGGCGCGGGCTCCGGTATCGTCGGCGCGACGAGGACATCCACCCTCGAGAACACCCCCGCGATGAATTCGCGGGTGAACCGCGCCCGAAGGCGCGATGCCTGGATATAGTCGTATGCGGACACCTGGAGGCCCGGTGCGAGACGCGCGAGCACCGCGGGCTGAAGCTCCCCCGGCCGTTCCTTGAGGATTCGCGAGTGAATGGCCGCGGACTCGGCGCGGACCATGACGTTGTTGCATGCGGCCACCATCGGCTCCGGGTCCGGCAGGTGGAGCGGCTCGACGTGGGCGCCCAGCTCGCTCAGCGCGGCGACCGCAACACGGACCGCGGCGTCCACCTCTTGATGCAGGCCGTCGAAGTAGTAGTTCTCGGGCACGCCGACGCGGAGGCCGCGCACCGGCCCGTCGAGGGCGGCGATATAGTCCGGCACGCGGCGGCGGCTCGACGTGGCGTCGGCCGGGTCGTGTCCGGCGATGACACCCAGCAGGATCGCGCAGTCTCGCACCGTCAGCGCCATCGGACCCAGGTGATCGTAGGACCAGGACAGCGGCATCGCCCCGGCGCGGCTCACGCGACCGTAGGTCGGCTTGAACCCGACGATCCCGCACGCGGCCGCGGGCAGTCTGATCGAACCGCCCGTGTCGCTGCCGAGGGCGCCCGCGCAGAGTCGCGCCGCGACCGCCCCACCCGATCCGCTCGACGATCCGCCCGTGATGTGGCCCGGGCGCCACGGGTTCTGAGCATCCCCGTGGTGGGCGTTGTCACCGAAAGGGCCCATCGCCAGCTCGCTCATATTGAGCTTGCCGAGCGTCACGGCGCCGGCCCGCGACAGCCGCGTCACGGCGGTGCACTCCCGCTCGGACAAGAAATAGTCGGGCGTCCGCGTGCCGCACGATGTCGGCAGCCCGCGCACCACGCACAGGTCCTTGTACGCCAGCGGAATGCCGTGGAGGGGACCACGCGGCGCCTCCGTCTCCAGAGCGCGGGCCCGTGCGAGCGCGCCAGGAGCGTCCACGGTGATGAAGGCGCGCTGCGTCGAGTCGAGCCGCGCGATCCGGTCCAGATACTCGCGCACCACCTCGATGGGCGAGAGATTCCTCGTCTTGATCGCCTCCGCGAGACTGCCGATGGTCCAATCGCTCACGTGATGCCCTCCGCTACATCCCGAGGTACGCGCGCTTGACGTGCTCGTTTCCGAGAAGCTCGGCGCCGGTGCCCTCGAGGACCACGCGGCCGTTTTCGAGGACGTAGCCGCGCCGCGACAGCGCCAGCGCCTGGCGCGTGTTCTGTTCGACCAGCAGCACGGTCGTGCCCGAGCGGTTGATCTCACCGATGATGCGGAAGATCTCCGTGACGATGATGGGCGCCAGACCCAGCGACGGCTCGTCGAGCATGAGCAGGCGCGGGCGCGCCATGAGGGCCCGGCCGATGGCCAGCATCTGCTGCTCGCCTCCCGACATGGTCCCCGCGGCCTGGCGCTCGCGCTCCTTGAGCCGGGGAAAAAGCGTGAAGACCTGCTCGAGGCCGTCCCGGCGCCGTGCCTTGGCTGCGGCAACGTAGGAGCCCAGCTCGAGGTTCTCGAGGACCGTCAGGCTCGGGAAGATCTTCCGTCCCTCGGGCACCTGGACGACGCCGCGGCCGACAATGGCGTGGCTCGGCAGGGTGTCGAGCCTCTCGCCGTCCAAGAGGATCTGTCCGGCCCGCGGGCGCATCAGTCCCGAGATGGCGCGGAGCATGGTCGTCTTGCCGGCGCCGTTGGCGCCGACCACGGAGAGCGTCTCACCCGCTTCGATCGCCACCGACACGCCTCGGAGCGCGGGGAGGTCACCGTATGCAACCTCGACGGCCCGCAGCTCGAGCAGGCTCACGCCCCTTCCCCCAGATAGGCCTCGATGACGCGCCGATCCCTCGCGACCTCGCCGGGGGCGCCTTCCGCGAGCTTCTCTCCGTGGTGGAGGACAACCAGGCGGTGAGAGAGCGCCATGATGGCCTGCATGACGTGCTCGATGATGAGGAGGCTCACGCCGCGCGCGTGGATGCGCCGGATCAGCCCGATGATCTCGTCGATCTCCGTCGGATTGAGACCCGACATGGCTTCGTCGAGGAGCAGCATCTCGGGACGCGTGGCGAGGCCGCGCGCGATCTCGAGCCGCTTGCGGTCCGAGAGCGTCAAGCTGCGCGCCGGCAGGTCGCGGCGCGGGCCCAGTCCCACGAAATCCACGATCTCGCCCGCCAGCCGCCGCGCCGCCACCGCGTCGCGCTCCCGGTTGAAGGCGCCGACCATGACGTTCTCGATCACGGAAAGCCCGGCGAAGGGCTGGACGATCTGGAACGTGCGCGTGAGACCCAGGCGGCAGATCGCGTGCGGTTTTGAGCCGACTATGGACCCGCCCTTGAAGCGGATCTTGCCCGAGGTCGGCGCGTGGAACCCGGCGATGAGGTGGAACACGGTGGTCTTCCCCGCGCCGTTCGGTCCGATGAGCCCGACGATCTCGCCCGCGTCGAGGCTGAGGTCGAAGTTGCTGACGGCAAGGAGCCCGCCGAAGCGCTTGGTAAGCCCCGACATCTCGAGGAGGCTCATCGCCGACCGGCGCGCGCCCGGCGCTCCCGGACGAGGCCGACTATCCCCTGAGGCAGGAACGAGATCACGAGCACCAGGATGGCGCCGTAGAGCATGATGTCGGCGCCCGCGCGCCCGCGTAGCACGTAGCGGGTCAGCTCCGAGAGCGGCGTCAGCACGAAGGATCCCAGGACGGGTCCCAGCACCGTGCCCGCGCCGCCCACGATGGCGGGCAGGAGCGCGCCGATGGATACGCCCGGTCCGAAGCTGATGGTCGGGTCGATATAGGCGAAGTACTGCGCGTAGAACGTGCCGCCGAGCGCCGTGAGGAAGGACGACAGGGCCATGGCGCGGAGCTTGGTGGCGAGGGCATCCACGCCCGCTGTCTCGGCGGCGTCCTCGTTCTCCCGCACGGCGGCCAGGGAGAACCCGAGCCGCGAGCGCCCGATCTTCCACGTCAGCGCGAGCGCCAGCGCCCCCATGGCGAGGATGATGTAGTAGTACGGCAGCTTGCCCGAGAACATGAACATCTCAGGTGCGGCACGCGTGCTCGGCACCACGAGGCCAAGCGATGACCCGACGGCCTTGGTGTTCACCCCCACGACCCGCAGCATCTCCGCGAAGGCGAGCGTCACCAGGGAGAAGTACGGGCCCTTGAGCCCGTAGCGAAACGAGAGATACCCCTCGAAGAGACCGAACGCCGCGGCCAGCGCGCCGCCCAGGACCATGCCCACCCACGGCGTCAGCCCCACCTGGAGGAGCAGGAGCGTCGAGGTGTAGGCGCCGATGCCGAAGAAAGCGGCGTGGCCGAACGAGAACTGCCCGGCGTAGCCGCCGAGCAGGTTCCACGCGATGCCGAGATAGGCCCAGAAGAGCACGCTGATCAGCACCTCGAGGTGATACTTCGGCAGGAGCGGTGGCAGCGCGACGAGCGCCGCGACCGCCAGCGCGCCGGCCGCCCTAGCGATCACGCGAGCCGCCGAAGAGACCCTGGGGACGGAACAGCAGCACGAGCACGAAGATCATGAAGACGACGAGCTGCTTGAGCGAGCCGGGCAGAAAGGCCGCGCCCAGCGACTCGGCGAGCCCCACGATGAAGCCGCCCGCGAGCGCGCCCATGAAATTGCCCATGCCGCCCAGCACCACGACGACGAAGGCCATGATGTTGAACGACTCGGCGACATCCGGCGCCACGTAGAAGAAGGGCGTGATGAGGGCGCCCGCCACGGCGACGCAGGCCGATCCGAGGCCGAAGGCCGCCGCGCGGATGCGGGCGACATTGATGCCGACAAGGGCGGCGCCTTCGGGCTCTTCCGCCAAGGCCCGGAGCGCCTTCCCCACATCAGTGAGACGCAGGAACGCGAAGAGCCCCACGGCCATCAGCACGGCGCCGCCCGAGGCCACGAGCCGCGGCACCTCGACCAGCGCCTCGCCGATCATGAAGGACGCGTTCGAGTAGGCGACCCTGACGGTACGGAAGTCTCCCTGCCACAGCACGAGCGCCAGGTTCTCGAAGAAGAGCGCCAGCCCGAGCGTGAGCAGGAGCTGGTTGTGCTCGGCAGCCGAGCGGTTGGGCTCGATGACGACTTTCTGGATGACAACGCCGAGCGCAAAGAAGAGCGGCGCGGTCAGAATCACCGAGAGGTACGGATCGACACCGGCCAGGGCGAAGAGCCAGTACGTGGTGTACATCGCGAGCATCATCACCGCGCCGTGGGCGAAGTTGATGATGCGCAGCACGCCGAAGATCAGGCTGAGCCCGCTCGCGACCAGCCCGTACACGCCTCCCAGCAGCAGACCGCTGACGACGGCCTGCAGCAGGAGCCCCCCGGTCACGTCCTCTTCTCGCCCAAGGACGGGACGAGCAGTCTCTGGAACGCCCCACCAGCCTGCTCAAAAAGGTCCAGATGCGAGGCGGCGCCTGACGGCCGCACGCGAGGCGTAGTCCTTCTACGTTGAGCGTGCGGCCGAAGGCGCCAACGAAGTAGATGGGCCTTTTTCAGCAGGCTGCTAACCTTTCCACTTCGGGACGGGGAAGACCGGTTTGGCCTCGGCGAAGCGCGCCGGGCCGACGACCACGGGCTTGCCGTTCTGGACCTGGATCAGCGCGGGCGTCGCGTTGATGCCCTCGCCCGAGTCGTCGAAGCGGATCGCGTCCTGGGTCAGGATCTGGTCGCTTAGGTTGGTCTTGGCGATCGCGTCCCGGATCTTGTCGCGATCCGTCGAGGCGGCGCGCTCGAGGGCGTCCTTGAGCACGAAGGTGACCTGGTAGCCCTGGACGCCGTGGTTCGCCATGGTCGAGCCGAACTTCTTCTGGTACGCGGCGAAGACGGCACGCGCCCGCGCGCTCTGCGGGTTGTACCAGTAGTTGCCGTCGAAGAGGTGCTCGGTCAGCTCACGATTCTCGGCGATGAACTTCGGGTTCGAGTACGCCGCGTTGGCGAGACCGACCAACGCACTGACGCCGATCCTGAGCTTGGCCGCCGTCTCGGCGATGAGCTTCGAGTCGCCGTAGTAGCCGCTCACGATCAGGAGGTCCGGCCTCGCCGCCTTGACCTTGGAGAGCTCCGAGGTGAGATCCGGCGAGCGCAGGTTGTAGGGAATGCGCTGCACCAGCTCGTAGCCCATGGTCTTCGAGAAGGCCTCGACGTGGTTGCCCATGGTGGTCCCGAAGTTGCCGTCCTCGTGCATCATGGCCACGCGCTTGATCGGCACATTGGCGTTCTTGGCCATCTCGAACATATTGTTCACGGTGAGCGTGGCCATGCCCCTGCCATTGGGCTGCATGCGGAAGATGTACTTGAGCCCCCCCTCGGTCAGGTTGTCGGCGACCGCGGCCAGCAGCAGGAACGGCGTCTTGTTCTTCTCGGTCACCTGGCGCACGGAGAAAGCCACGAGGCTCGAGAAGGGGCCGATGATGGCGACCGCGCCCTGGTCGATGAGGCGCGAGGCCTCGGAGTTTCCGAGCTCGACCTTGTTCTGGGTGTCGCCGGGCATCATCGTGATCTTCGCGCCGCCCAGCGACTTGATGCCGCCGGAGGCGTTGATCTCGTCCACCGCGAGCGCCAGCCCGTTGAGCGCCAGCCCCGCCTCGTACGCGAGCGGCCCCGTCACGGGCAGGAGGTAGCCGACCTTGACCTCGCGGGTCTGCGCCCTGACGATCGCCGGAAAACCCGCCACGGTCGCCGCCGCGCCCGCCGTGGTAAGGCCCGCCGTGGAAAGGAAGGTGCGCCGGCTGACCGGCCCGCCCGACAGACCCCGCGTGTGCTCGCTCATCGTGTGCCTCCACTCTTGGCTGGATGGTCCGTGGCCGTGCCGGCCGGTGTGGCGTGCTCCCAATGCGCGGGAGCCTAGCACTCGCCCTCGGACCTGTCAACGCGCGGTACTGGGCCAATTTGCTTCCCCATACTTCGTTCTCGGTCGCCAGCGACGCTCAACGTACACCCACGTACGCCTCGCATCGCTGGCTCCCTCGGGCCTCGTCTGGCTCGCAACTTGACCCAGTACCCAACACGCGGCGGCCTTGACAGCCCGCGCGCTTGATGGTGCGATGGGGCCTCCATGCGGCGGACCATCGGCGACATCGCGGCCTTCGTCACCAGCAAGAACGCGGGGCCGTTCCTCCTCACGCTCGACATCGTCTTCCCGGACAGGGCGACCTACGAGCGCTTCAAGGCCTTGAAGGCCCTCGACCGCGTCACTGTTGCGGGGCTCTACGGCGTCATGGCCGAGGATGTCCTCAAGATCATCGAGTTCGATCCCGCCCACGCCGTGAAGATCACCATGCGCCGGGCCTGGGGCTCGGGGGCGGTCGGCGAGGGCGACGTCTACGGCGCCCAGCAGCACGTGCCGTTGATGGAGCATGCCGTGCCGTGGGAGGACGCGTGAACGCCAAGCGCACGGCCGGCCACCGGATGACCATCTTGGCCCCCGAGGGCATGCTGGGCTATGGCATCCCGCCCCGCTCCATGGCCGAGGGCATGAAGCGGAACCCCGACGCGCTCGGCGTGGACGCGGGATCCACCGATCCCGGCCCGTACTATCTGGGCGCCGGTGTGCCCTTCACCAATCGGCGCGCGTTCAAGCGCGATCTCGCCATGATCCTCGAGGCGGCGAAAACCCGGCGCATCCCCGTCCTGATCGGATCGGCGGGAGGCGGCGGCGGCACGCCGCACCTCGAGTGGACGCTCGAGGTCTACCGCGAGATCTGCCGCGAGCGGGATTACCACTTCCGCACCGCGGTGATCGGCGCCGAAGTGGACAGGGGCTGGCTCACGCGGCAGATCGCCCGCGGCCGGACGTCGCCGCTCGACCTCGACACGCCGCTCACCGCCGCGGAGGTGAACCGGAGCGCCCGCATCGTCGCGCAGATGGGCTTCGAGCCATTCATGCGCGCCCTCGACATGGACGCCGAGGTCATCATCGCCGGCCGCGCCTATGACCCGGCCTGCATCGGGGCCGTGCCGCTGCGCGCGGGCTTTGACCCGGGCCTCGTCATCCACATGGGCAAGATCCTCGAATGCGGCGGGGCGGCGGCCTACCCGCGCCACGGCTCGGACAGCCTGTTGGGCTTCATCGAGGAAGACGCCTTCGTCGTCGAGCCGCCGAATCCCGACAAGGTGTGCACGGTCGCCTCGGTCGCGGCGCACACGCTCTACGAAAAGGCGGACCCGTACCTGCTGCACCTGCCGGGCGGCGCGATCGACCTCACGCGCACCACGTTCGAGCAGATCAATCCTCGCCAGGTGCGGGTGAGCGGCACGCGCTTCGTCAAGGCGCCGCACTACACGCTCAAGCTCGAAGGGGTCCGGCGTGTCGGCTACCGGACGCTGGCCATTGCCGGTGTGCGCGACCCGATCCTCATCTCCCAGATCGACGCCTATCTCGAGAATATCCGGCAGCGCGTGGCCGAGACCTATCCCGACGGCTACCGGCTTATCTTCCACGTCTACGGCCGCGACGGCGTCATGGGCAGGCTCGAGCAGGTGAAGGAGATCCGCGCCCACGAGATCGGCCTTGTGATCGAAGTGGTCGCCGACGACCCCGACACCTCGGCCGCGGTGCTGGCGCTGGCGCGCTCGGCCGGGCTCCACGTCACCTACCCGGGGCGCAAGGCCATCGCGGGCAACCTCGCCTTCCCCTTCTCGCCCTCGGATCTCAAGGCGGGCGAGGTCTACGAGTTCAACATCCACCACCTGGTCGTGGTGGACGACCCGCTCGAGCTCTTTCCCATCGAGATCGTCGAGACGTGATCGCGTTCCCGCCGCCCGCCTGACATCGACGCGGTATCATCGCCGGAATGACCGCGCTGTGGACCTCTTTCGCCGTCGTGGCGCTGGCGGAGATGGGCGACAAGACGCAGCTGATCGCCTTCTCGCTGGCGACGCGCTACCGGCGCCCCTGGACGGTGATGCTGGGGATCCTGCTGGCGACGCTGCTGAACCACGCCCTCGCGGCCACCGCCGGCGTGTGGCTGACGCGTCTGATCCCTCCGGCGGCTCTCGCCGTAGTCCTCGGCCTCTCGTTCATCGGCTTCGGTTTCTGGGCGCTCGTGCCCGACACAATCGACGAGCCCGGACAGCATCCCGGCTGGGGACCGCTCGCCTCGACCTGCGTGATCTTTTTCCTCGCCGAGATGGGCGACAAGACGCAGATGGCGACCGTGGCGCTGGGCGCCCGCTACGCCTCGACGGGGCTCGTGACCGCGGGCACCACGCTCGGGATGCTGGCGGCCGACGGTCTCGCGGTCTTCGCGGCTGCCAAGCTCGACCGCGTCGTGCCCATCCGCTGGGTACGGCGCGTCGCCGCGGGGCTCTTCTTCCTCTTCGGCTTAGGCGCCCTTGCAAGCGCCGCGGGCCTCTTCTGACGGAGCGAGGAACATGAACCAGGGACTCTCGCGCGGGCTGACCAACTATGGCGACCAGGATTTCGCGCTCTACCTCAGGCGATCGTTCGCCCGGTCCATGGGCTACTCGACGGCGAGCCTCGCCAAGCCCGTGGTCGGCATCGCGGACTCGGGCAGCGGGTTCAACAACTGCCACCGCCACTTCCCCGAGCTGATCGACGCGGTCAAGCGCGGCGTCATCGCGGCGGGCGGCCTGCCGATGGACTTCCCGACGATCTCACTCGGCGAAGTCTTCCTCGAGCCGACCAGCATGCTCTATCGCAACCTCATGTCCATGGACGTCGAGGAGATGGTGCGCGCGCATCGATGATCCGGAGCTGCCCGTGACGCCCGAGAGTATTCTCGTCCTCAAGAACGCAGGCCCCAAGGGCGCGCCGGGCATGCCCGAGGCGGGCTATCTCCCCATCCCGCAGAAGCTCGCGCGTGCCGGCGTGAAGGACATGGTCCGTATCTCGGACGCCCGGATGAGCGGCACGGCATTCGGCACGATCGTGTTGCACGTGACGCCGGAGGCCGCCGTGGGCGGTCCGCTGGCGCTCGTCGAGACGGGCGATCGGATCCGTCTCAGCGTGAAGGAGCGGAAGCTCGATCTTCTGGTGAGCGACGCTCTACTCTCAAAGCGGCGGGCAACGTGGACGCCCGTCGTCCCGCCGGAGCGTGGCTACAGAAAGCTCTACCTGGACCACGTGCTCCAGGCCGATGCCGGGTGCGATTTCGACTTCCTCAACCGCGGCGCGATCCCGCAACAGATTGAGTGAGTGTTCGTCCGTCATGGTCTGGGGCGCCTCATTCGCCCCATTCTTGCTTGGAAATCCGTTACTTGTCGCTAATCCACCGGTCTTCAGCGCTGTTCAGCAATCTTTCCAGTACGTTAGCAAAATCATCCACAGCTTACCCACATATTGTGGGTAAGGCCGAGACTGAACACATCATATGGGGTGTCTCCGTCACTGGGCAGTCTCAAAAAAGGCAAATGTTGACAGGGGTTTATCCTTCTATTAGAGTATCGCCTGCTCCGACCCAGTAACTCACGCTGACCTCGGAAAGGTGGAGGAGGGCCATGATCACCGTTCCCGCGCACCGCGTGAAGCAGTTTGGCGTGGAATTCTTCCAGGCCTCTTTCTCGGCCAAGGACATCGATCGCCTAGTCAAGTTCGAGGTCCTGGGCTACGCGGGTGCGGCCGCTCCTCCAGCAAAAGCCAACCGAGGCAATCGCTCGCGCGTGAACTGGGAGGCGCTCGAGAAGCGGATCGGCGAGAGCGAGGCCGCCTACCAGCGCCCGGTCATCCGCCGCAAGATCGACGAGCTCGTGGCCTACTACAAGGATTGCAAAGACGCGGGCACCCTGCCCGCCATTCCGGGCGCGGTCATCATCACCTCCGAGAAGCGCTTCACCTTCACGCCGATGGCGAGCCAGCACGACCTGGGGCTCTTGCAGATCCCAGAGGAGCACGGCGTGCTTCGCGTGCTCGACGGCCAGCACCGGCTGTTGGCGCTCCACGCGCTCACGCAAGCGGGCGAGAATCTCAGCATCGAGGTCCCCGCGGTCCTCTTCGACAGGCTCGACGCGCGGCAAATCGTCGAGCTGTTCGTGACGATCAACGCCAAGCACACCCGCCTCAACCCCTCGCACATCGTGAGCCTGGCCGGCCGCAAGCTCTACCC
>JACORX010000077.1 GCA_016179165.1 Candidatus Rokuibacteriota bacterium
CGCCGCCATCACCCGACCGTCCCCCTCACGTGGGCCAGCTCCTGCAGCAGGCGCCAGTTGGCGAGGCGGTCGGCCTGCGACTTCAGGAGCGTGGCGGACGGTCGCCCCTCGGCGTCGAACTGGCGGGCGAAGCGGCCCTCGGTGCGCGCGAAGGCGACGAAGTCCACGACGTCGCCCGTGCCCGGCGTCTTCGTCCAGTCCTCCTTGGGATTCGGATTGCCCTGGAGCGACAGCCGCTTCGCCAGGTCCGCCCCGCGCCTCGGGTCGTGGACGAAGAGCGGGAAGGCGCGCGAGTCCACCGCGAGCCGGGCCTGGTGGGCGGCACGGTCATCGCCGACCCCGTGCTCGGGCTGGCAGGTCGTGTACGCGATGACCACTGCCGGGCCGGGGTAGCTGTTCGCGTCGAGGATGGCGCGGTAGAAGTGGTTGACGTGCGCGGCGGTCGTCTGGGCGACGAAGACGTCGGGGTGCATGAGGGCCAGGAGGCCCAGCTCCTTGCGCCGCTCTCCCTTGCCGGGGACCGCGCTGCCGACGGCCGCCATCTTGGCGTCCTGGGAGAGGAACGACGCTGTGGACGCCTGGCCGCCCGTGTTCGAGTAGACCTGCGTGTCCAGCACCAGCACCTTGATGTCCATGCCTGAGGCGAGCATGCGCGAGAGCGACTGGAAGCCGATGTCGTACATGGCGCCGTCGCCGCCCACGACCCAGAGACGCTTGGACTGCCAGCCGCGCTGGTCCCACTTCGCGCGGACCCCCATCGCCACGGCGGGAGCGTTCTCGAAGAGCGAGTTCATCCACGGCACGAGGAAGGGATTGTACGGATACGTCGAGGAGTAGACGGTGTTGCAGCCCGTGGCCGCGACGATGCCCAGGCCCTTCGGGCCGTGGACGAATCCCGTGCCCGCGACCATCATCCGGAGCGCCGTACCCTCGCCGCAGCCCATGCACGAGCCGGCCCCACCGACGTAGAGGAGGGCCGATGCCTCGGCCAGCATCATGTCGGCGAGCGCCTTGTCGTTGATGTACTCCTTCGGCGTGGGCCCGACCCGGCGGAAGAACGTGAACGCGGTTCGGTACCTGCCGAGCGTGGTCTCCTCTTTCCGCACCATGCGGAGGGCGTCGTAGCCCAGGTCGTGGCAGACCTCGACGCACTCGGCGCACCCCTTGCACTTGGTCGGATCCACGAAGATGCCGAACATGGCGCCGGGCAGCCCCTTCAGCGAAGGCACCTCGAAGTACTTTCGCGTGCGCACCCACTGAGATGCGAGGAAGGCGCGCTCGTCTCCGGGCGCTGTCTCCATGGCGGCGCGAATCGTCGCCTCGGGCACGGCCTTGCCCAGGATCGCGGTGTCGGGGCACTCGGTGACACAGGTCATGCAGCCGACGCACTTCTCGGCGATGAATTCCGGGAGGTCGGGCGCGAGGTATGAGAAGTCCCGGAGCGCCGCCGTCCCCGGCGGGATCAGGCTTCGCGCCACGCCGACGTCCGCGGGAAGGGTTCGCGATCCCGTCCCCGCGGCATAGGCGCCGATGATCCGCGAGTTGAAGTCGGCCACGTACGCTTCCACGTCCAGGTCGAGGACGCTCGCGTGCGGCAGGTGGGACTCGTGCTCGTCCTTGGCGAGGCCCGGCGTCTTGGTCAGGATCTCGGGCGCCTCGCCCTCGTCTTCGAAGTGGTTGACGGCGACGGACTCAGCCATGGCGCGGCACCTCCATATGGGTTACCACGTCCGTCATGGAGAGAATGCCCACGGGCCGCTCGCCGGCTCCCGCGGGCTCCGTCACCACGAGGCGGTGGATCCTCCGCTCGCGAAGCATCTGGATGGCCACGGCCAGGGGCGTGTCGGGCGCGACGCTGACCGCGGGAGAGGTCATGAGATGGCGCGCCTCCATGCCCCGCCAGTGGGACAGGTACGTCTCGACGAAGGTCGAGTTGGCGAGGTCGGTACGCGAGATCACCCCGACGGCGAGCCCCGCGGTGTCCGTGACTACGAGCGCGCTCACATGCTCGGCCTGCATCGTGCGGGCCACGTCGGTCAGCGAGGTGTCCGGCCGGCAGGCAACCACGCCCGTGTGCATCCAGTCGCGCACCAGCGTCTCGCTCACAGCGGGAGCACCTCCAGGACCTCGTCGTATCCCCGCCGCGCGGCGCGCAGATTCTCCTGCACCACCGTCTCGCTCCGCTTACCGAACAGCTTCCGCACCGACGACTCTACGGCGGCGAAGGCCTGCTCCACGCCGACCTTCCGGCGCTCGAGAAACGGGGTCGCGCGGAGGAAGATGCCGAGGAGCACAACCCCCTGCATGCGCTGCCGCAGGGCCGGGTTCGTGCTCGTCTCCCGGGCGATCTTCACCGTGTCGAGCGCGAGCAGCCGCAGTCCCTTGTCCCGGATCGCCGACTTCGCCGCGTCGGACATCTGAGCCCAGATCCGGGCCGGGTCGGTCTCCGCGCTCTGGACGAACACCGTGCCGCCGGCGGCGATCCCGGCGAGCGGATCGCCGAGCTTGAACGCGTTGATGTCGTTGAGCGGCACGAAGTCCACTTGCGCTAGCTCGGAGTGGGTGCGGATCCGCTCCTCGGCCACGGTCAGGTAGTACGTCGTCGGCAGCCCCTTCTTCTCCGATCCGTAGAGCGGATAGGCCTGCACCCACAGCTCGAAGGGGAGATCGCCCAGGAGGGTGGCGATCACGCGGTTGGTCGCGACCGAGCCGAAGCCCCCCACCGAGTGCCCGCGCATCGAGAAGGCGCCCGGGGGCCGCACGTCGGGGTCCTCGGTCCGCGGCACGGCCGCCTCGTGCGGGATGCCGAGCACGAAGCTCCGCCTGCCGCCCTTCGCGATCTCGCCCACCGCGGCCACGAGGTCCCCCGGCCTCACGTCGCGGCTGCCCAGCCCCGCCGACGCGCCGTGGATGATCGGGATCCGGATCGCGCCGCCGTCACCCGAGGCCGCGTCGGCGAAGGCGGCCTTGATCTCGGTGGCGAGCGGGTTGCCGGCCGCGAGCGGATTGTCCATGCGCTCGATCACGGCGACCGCTCTCACGCCGCTAAGCGCCGCGACAATCTCCCTTGCCGGAAATGGCCTGAAGACGGTCACGCCCAGCACACCCACGCGGAGACCCCGCCGGTCGCGCAGCCAGTCGGCCGTCGCCATGGCCGTCTCGACGAGGCTGCCCATGCCGCAGAGCGCGTACTCGGCGTCCTCGAGCCGATACGGCTCGACGAGGCCGCGAGATCGTCCCGTCAGCTCACCGTAGCGCGCCATGACTCCCGAGAGGATCCCCGGCAGCCGGTCCGTGAAGTACCGCTGCGCGATCTTGCCCTTCATGTAGGCATCCTGGTTCTGGACGACGCCCGACATGATCGGTCGCTCGGGGTTCATGAGGTTCCGCAGCCGCGTCGTCGCGTAGGGGTCGCCCACGAACTCGGCCATGAGCGGAGGCTCGGGCAGCCGGACGTTCTCCACCGTGTGGGTCGTGAGAAAGCCGTCCTGCACGCACAGAAAGGGCGTCTCGCCCTCCTCGGCCGCGCGGCGCAGTATCAGGGCCAGGTCGGCCGCGTCCTGGGCGTTCTTGGCGAAGGCCATGCCCCAGCCGCAGTCGGTGACCGCCATGACGTCGTCGTGGCCGCAGTGGACGTTCAGGGCCTGCGAGGTCAAGGCCCGCGCGCCCACGTGGAAGACGGCGGGCAGGCGCTTGCCGGCGATGGTGTAGAGCACCTCCTTCATCAGGACGAGCCCCTGCCCCGACGTGAAGTTGGTGACTCGGCCGCCGGCGGCCGCGAAGCCCTCGCAGGTCGAGGCCGAGGAGTGCTCGCTCTCGAGCTCGACGAAGAAGAGCGGCTCGCCCCAGAGGTTCTTCTGCCCGCGGGCCTGTGCCGTCTGGTAGCCCACGCCCATGTTGGTGGAGGGCGTGATCGGGTAGGCGCAGGCGCCCTGGGTGATGTGGGTCTCCACCCAGACCACCGCCTCCGAGCCGTCGGCCGTGGTCCTGAGCCCCGGGTACGGGGCCGCGGCCGGCGCGACAGCCGCGCCTACGCGGTCTGCTGACGGGGGACGGGCTGGTAGAGACATAGAGGGTCCTCGGCCATGGGATCGCCGGTGGCGGCGAAGGCCCGGGCGCGGGAGCCGCCGCAGGGCGCGGCGTACTCGCAGCGCCCGCAGCGCCCGGTGAGGAGCTCGGGGCGCCGCAGCGTCCGGAAGAGGTCGGAGTCACGGTAGAGGGTGACCGGGTCCGCCGTCCGGGTCTCGCCCGCCGACAGCGGGAAGAATCCCGAGGGATGCACCTCGCCCGTGTGCGAGATGAACATGATGCCGTTGCCGTCGCGGATGCCCGCGCCGTGGCCCATGGGGCCCCGCGGCCGCGCCGCCTCTCCGCGCCCGGCACGCCGGGCGCGCTCGAGAACGACGCGCCGGAAGTGGGGCGCCTCGGTCGTCGTGATGATGGGGCCTCCCCTATCGCCTAAATCGAGCAGCTGCTCGAAGAGCCGCTCGCAGGCCTCGGCCGTGATCGGCTTGAGCGTGGTGCCGCGCCCGACCGCGACGAGGAAGAAGAGGCTCCAGCGCGCGGCGCCCAGGTCGGTCGCCAACCGGTGGATCGCCGGGAGGTCGTCGAGCGTTTCTTCGCTCACGAGTGTGTTGACCTGGAAGGGCAAACCCACCGCGACGCAGGCCCGCGCCGCGACGAGGGTCCGATCGAAGCAGCCGTCTATCCCGCGCAGGGCGTCGTGGCGGGCCGCGTGCGAGCCGTCGAGGCTCAGCGAAACCGCCTCCACGCCGGCCACCTTGAGCCGCGCGATGACCTCCGCGGTCAGCAGCGGTGTGGCGCTGGGCGCCACGGACACGCCGAAGCCGCGCCCCCGCGCCGCGGCGATGAGGGCGAACAGGTCGGCGCGCTTCAGCGGGTCGCCGCCCGTGAGGATCAGGTGGGGCAGCGGCACGCCGAAGCCAGCGAGGTTCGCGATCAGCCGGAGACCCGCCGCCGCGTCCAGCTCGGCCGGGTCACGCTCGGGCGCGGCTTCGGCGCGGCAGTGGCTACACGCCAGGTCACACGCCCGCGTCACCTCCCAGTAGATGCGCCTGGGCGCCCTGTCGAAGCGCAGGCTCGCGTTCATCACCGGCCTCCCGGCGCCTCCTCGCGCTTGCCGATCTCGCGGTACGCGCGCTGCCCGGACCCCAGGTAGAGCTGGCGCGGCCGCGCGATCTTCTGCTCGGGGTCCGCCCGCATCTCCTGCCACTGGGCCAGCCAGCCGCTGGTCCGCGCGATGGCGAAGAGCACCGGAAACATCTCGACCGGAAAGCCCATCGCCTGGTAAATCAGCCCCGAATAGAAGTCGACGTTGGGGTAGAGCTTCCGGGACACGAAGTAGTCGTCCTCGAGGGCGATCCGCTCGAGCTCCAGCGCCACGGGCAGGAGTGGGCTCGGGCGCGTGACCTCGAAGACCTCGTCGGCCATCCGCTTGATGATTTTCGCGCGAGGGTCGTAGTTCTTGTACACGCGGTGGCCGAACCCCATGAGCTTGGCGTTGCCGTCCTTGACGCCCTTGATGAAGGCGGGGATGCGGTCCTTGGAGCCGATCTCCGCCAGCATCCGCAGCACCTCCTCGTTGGCGCCCCCGTGCAGCGGACCGTAGAGCGCGGCGACTCCCGCCGCCACCGCACAGTACGGATCCACCTGCGACGATCCCACGGCGCGCACGGCGTTCGTCGAGCAGTTCTGCTCGTGGTCGGCGTGCAGGATGAACAGCACCTCGAGCGCCCGCTCCAGGGTCGCGTTGGGCTGGTACTTGGCCTCGGTCGCCTTGAACAGCATGTTGAGAAAATTGCCGGTGTAGGAGAGATCGTTGTCCGGGTAGTTGTAGGGCAGGCCCAGGTTGTGGCGGTAGGCGAAGGCCGCGAGGGTCGGCACCTTGGCGATCAGGCGGACGACCTGCAGCCGCCGCGTCGCCGGGTCGCCGCCGTTCTTCGCCTCGGGGTAGAAGGTGGAGAGCGCCCCAACCCCCGACACCAGCATGCCCATCGCGTGAGCGTCGTAGTGGAAGCCCTCCATGAGCTTCTTGAGGTTCTCGTGGACCCAGGTGTGGTGGGTGATGTCGTAGACCCATTGGTCCATCTCGGTGAGCGTCGGCAGCTCGCCGTGGAGCACCAGGTAGGCGACCTCGAGGTAGTTGGAGCGCTCCGCCAGCTCCTCGATGGGATACCCGCGATAGCGCAGGATGCCGCGGTCGCCGTCGATCTCCGTGATGCGGCTGATCGTCGACGCGGTGTTCATGAAGGCCGGATCGTAGGAGAGGAGCCCGAAGTCCTCCGGCCCCGTTCGGACCTGGCGGAGATCCATGGCACGGATGGCGCCGTTGGTGATGGGCAGCTCGTACGTCTTGCCCGTGCGGTTGTCCGTGAGGGTCAGGGAGTCGGATGGCATGGCGGCTTCCTCCGTCCGGATTCGGTGGCCGGCTTCACTGGGTAGAGCGCTCGAGCTCGTCGTGAACGAGCCGCAGCAGCGCGGACGCGGGAAAGGGCTTGGCGAGAAAAGCCGAGGCGCCGGAGGCCAGGGCCGCATCCCTGGCGGCCCGTGAGGCGAACGCGGTGACGACGATGACGGGGACCTTCGGGTCGCGCGCCCGCGCGGCCCGGATGATATCGAGCCCGTCGCCGTCCGGGAGCCGCAAGTCGGCGATGACGAGGACCGGCGGCGCCGACTCGATGGCCTTGAGCCCCTCGCCGCGCGAGGCGGCCGTCACCACGCGGTAGCCCTGGCGGCGCAGCAGGCGGTCATAGGTGACCGCGAGGTCGGCCTCGTCCTCGACAACCAGGATGCGGTTCACGTCGGCTCCCGGGGCCCTAGTGCTGGTTTCTCGCGAAGGCGCGCAGGACGTCCGTCTCGGTGATGATGCCGACCAGGTGTTCGCCGTCGAGCACCGGGAGCGCGCCGATCTTGTGCTCGAGCAGGAGGCGCGCCGCGTCGGCGGCGTCCTGGTCGGGCCCGGTGATGATCACGCTCCTGGTCATGACCTTGCCCACCGTCAGCTTGGCCAGGAGGTAGTTGACCTCCCACACCGAGAGGCTCGTGGCCTGCGACGGCAGGTTCAGGCGGATGTCCCGGTCGGTGACGATGCCGATCAGCCGGGTGCCTTCGGTCACCAGCAGGTGGCGGATCCGCTCCTTCAGCATGGTCTGCCGCGCGTCGAACACGGGGGTGTCGGGGCCGACGGTGATCGGGGCGCCGGTCATCAACTCGCGTACCTTCATGGAACGTTCCTCCCGGCTTGGGTCACGGTCGCGGCCGCCGCAGACCCGTTCGAGGTAGGTCGCCGGCGCGCATCCTGCCCGATCGGGCCCGCGTCGGCCATGTAGCTTACTTGCCGCGCACGGTCAGCACGGGGCAGGGCGCCACGGCAACCACCCGCGAGGCGACGCTGCCCAGGAAGAACTTGGCCAAGCCCGTGCGGCCGTGGGTGCCGATGACGATCAGGTCGGCCTTCTTCGACTTGGCCGCCCGCGCGATCTGCTCGTGCGCCACGCCGTCGACGAGGAGCGTGACCGCCTTGACGCCGGCCTTGCGCGCCTTGGCCTGGAGCGCGCCCAGATGCTGCTGCCCGTACGTGCGGGCCGAGGCCTCGAGGTCGTCGTAGACCTTGGGCGAGATGTACCCCTCCCCCGCGATCGGAACCGG
The DNA here is from genome assembly GCA_016179165.1 of Candidatus Rokuibacteriota bacterium. Taxonomy (GTDB): domain Bacteria; phylum Methylomirabilota; class Methylomirabilia; order Rokubacteriales; family CSP1-6; genus AR37. The sequence goes on from JACORX010000077.1 coordinate 7,669, forward strand.
GGGCGCCAGCACGTGGACGAGCAGCAGCTGGGCGCGGTCGGCCTTGGCCATCGCGGTGGCCCGCGCGAACGCGGCGCCGGAGGCGCGGGAGAAGTCGGACGGGTGGAGAATGCGGCGAAGTCGGCTCATGAACGGCCTCCCTTTGGGGTTCGTGGCTCAGTCACAGGGGTAGATCTCTTCCGTGGACACCGTGCGGCGCTCGCCGAGGGCGTCCTGTACGACGAGCCGGCCGCGCGGATCCACACCAGCGACGCGGCCGATGAAGCGGTAGCCGGCGCCGCGGATCTCGACCTGGCGGCCCGTGAGGATGTCGCGCTCGCCCCAGGCCTCGAGGACGGCCGACGGTCCCTTGCCGCGGTAGCAGCTCGCCCAGGCATCGAGGGCGTTGAGATACGAGGCGGCGAACGCGTCGCGATCCACCTCTCGACCGGTCGCGGCGCGAAGCGAGGAGGCGAAGGCAGCCGCGGGCCCGAGGGCTGCGGCCAGCGCGTCGAGATCCACATTGAGGTTGGCGCCGACGCCGAGGACCAGGTACTCGACCTCGTCGCCGCGCGCCCCGCACTCGATGAGCGCGCCCGCCACCTTCCGGCCCTCCACGAGCACGTCGTTGGGCCACTTGATGCCCGGGCTCGCGCCCGCCTCCCTCACGGCATCGGCCAGCGCCAGCCCGCCGATGAAGGAGAAGAGAGGGGCCTCCTTGAGGGCGAGCGGGCCCCGGAAGAGCACGGAAGCGTAGAGGTTGACGCCGGGCGGCGAGAACCACGGCTGCCCGAGCCGCCCCCGCCCCGCGGTCTGCGACTCGGCGAGCACCACCGTGCCCTCGGGCGCTCCCGAGCGCGCCAACCGGCTGAGCGTGGCGTTCGTGGACTCCACCCGGCCGCAGAGGTAGAGCTGGCGGCCAACGACAGGCGCCCGCAGACGTCGCCGGATCCCTGCGATGGACAGCGGCGGGGTCTCGGTGACCAGCGCGTTCACCGCACAGCCACCTGGGTGGCGCGGGCCGCCACCTGCGCTTCGGTCATGCGCATCAGGAAGACCGGCAGGCGGCTCTCGCGCAGCACGGCCTCGGCCACCGATCCGAACAGCAACCGCCCGAAACCGCTCCGCCCGTGCGTCGTCATGGCGATGAGGTCGGCGCCGATCTCGCGGGCCGCCAGCACGATCTCCTCGGCGGGCAGGCCGCGGCGCACCTGGGTGCGCACGCGCACGCCCTTGCTCCGGAGCTCGACCGCCACCGACGCCAGGTACTCCTCGGCAGCGACGCGGCTCGCTTCCGGGTCTTCCACCATCACGTGCCGCGAGCCCTCGATCACCTCGGGCGGGATGGGCCGGTTGACCCGCACCAGCACCACCTCCATGTCGAGCGGGCCCGCGATCTCGAGGATGAACGGGATGATCACCTCGGCTACGGGCGAGCCGTCGAGCGCCACGACCGTGCGCTTATACATGGGAAACCTCCTTCTTCTCGTGGGGCATCGCGGCACCCTTCGGCGCCTCGATCGGCGCGCCGGGCGCCCGCACGATGCAGATGGGCGTCGTCGTGCCGCGCAGCACCGACTCGGTGACGCTGCCGAGGATCAGGCGTCCCAGGCCGCTCCGGCCGTGGGTGCTCATGACGATCAGGTCCGCCTTCTTGAGCTTGGCGGCCTCGATGACGGCGGCCGCCGCGGGCCCGTACCACACGCCCGTGTCCACGTCCTTGACTCCGCGCTTCGTCAGACGGTCGGCGACGGCGGCGAGGTACTGCTCGGCTTCGCGGACCACGGCGACCTGCTCGTCCGTGGGATCGGCGCCGGGCAGCGTGTGCGCCTCAGCGGCGCGAAGCAGGATCAGCCTGGACGGCGCACCACGCCCCAGGTCGAGCGCGGCCTCGACGGCGGCCTCAGCCAGCGCCGATCCGTCCAGCGGAACGAGAATCCTCTCGGTCTTCATGGCTGCCTCCTCTCGGCCCCGTCGCTGCGGGGCCTCTGCGCAAACGAGAGGTGCAACCGGGGTGCCACCGAGGGAGGCAAAGGAAAACGGCTCTTTAGGGGGGAGCGGGCCGGAGCGGGATGGGTCGTCCTCTCCCCGCTGGGTCACGCCCGCCTCGCTTGGGTCTCGGCCTGCCGCGGCGTGGAGGGCCTTCCCCCGGAAGGTGGACTACTTCAAATGATGCTTGTTCACCAGGCGGTGAAAGGTCTTGCGGTCGATGCCCGCAGCCTTGGCCGCGGCCGAGATGTTGCCGTCGTGCCGCTCGAGAAGCTCGCGCAGGTACGAGGCCTCGAGCACCGCCATCCAGCGCTCCTTGGCGTCCTTGAGCGGCAGGTCGGTGGCCGTGTCGGGCGGGGCGGTGGGCGCCCCCGGCGCGGCCGGCGCGGCCGCGCCCGTGCCGAGGACGTGGTCGGGTAGATCCCGCCGCGTCACCGTCTCGCCGTCGGCCAGCGCGCACGCGCGCTCGATGACGTTCTGCAGCTCCCGCACGTTTCCCGGCCAGCGGTAGCGCTCGAACACGGCCATGGCGTCGTCGTCGATGCCGCGGACGCGCCCCTGACCGTAGCGCTTCAAGAAGGCGTGGGCGAGGAGGCGCACGTCCCCCGGCCGGTCGCGGAGCGGCGGTAGCTGGATGGCGATGACGTTGACGCGGTAGTAGAGCTCCTCGCGGAACTGTCCCTTGACGGTCGCCTCCCGGAGGTCGCGGTTGGTCGCCGAGACGACGCGGACGTCCACGTCCACGATGGCCGTCCCGCCCACGCGCCGGATCTGGCGCTCCTGCAGCGCGCGCAGCAGCTTCACCTGAAGTCCCACCGGCATCTCGGCGATCTCGTCGAGGAAGAGCGTGCCGCGATGCGCCACCTCCATGAGGCCCGGCTTGCTGCGCACCGCGCCGGTGAAGGCACCCTTCTCGTGGCCGAAAAGCTCGGACTCCAGC
>JACORX010000100.1 GCA_016179165.1 Candidatus Rokuibacteriota bacterium
CCGTCACTCGGAAGACACCGCCGTCCACGCCCACGTCCTCGCCGATGATGACGATGTCCGGGTCCCGCTCCATCTCTTCGAGTAGAGCCAGGTTCAGCGCCTTGACCATGTTGAGCTTCGCCATGGCGCGACTCGTCAGCCTCTCGCGACGATCAACTCGTCCAACGGCTGGTCCTCCGCTGGCCGCGCATCGGCGGCGAGGCAGGCTCGGCCGAGGCCGGCGCGGCGCGCTCGGCCGGCGACTCGAGGCGCGCCGCAAGCTCGGTGTGCTGGGCAGCCACCTCGGGTGGCAGCTCAGCGTAGGCGTGGTCGAACATGCCGAGCAGGTCGGCGGGCGGCATCGCCTCGAAACGCTCGACGGCGCGCGCGATCTCCTCGTCCACCTGCTCCTCCACCGAGGGATCGAGGAGCTTCTTCTTCTCGAGGTAGGCGCGGAAGCGCGTCAGCGGGTCCTTCTGCTCCCAGGCCTTGACCTCTTCGTCCGTGCGGTACTTGGTCGGGTCGTCCGCCGTCGTATGCACGCCGAGACGATAGGTGACGCACTCGATGAGTGTCGGCCCCTCCCGCGCCCGCGCCTTGTCGACGGCCTGCCGGCTCGCCGCGTAGACGGCCAGCACGTCGTTGCCGTCCACCTGGATGCCGGGGAAGCCGTAGGCCAACGCCTTCTGGGCGATGGTGCGCGAGTTGGTCTGCTTCTTGAACGGCACGGAGATGGCCCACTGGTTGTTCTGGCAGACGAAGACCACGGGCACGTGCCAGACCCCGGCGAAGTTGCAGGCCTCGTGGAAGTCGCCCTCGGACGTCGCGCCGTCACCGAAGTAGACCATGACCACCGCGTCCTCGCCCCGATACTGGATGCCGTAGGCGATACCGACCGCGTGAGGAAGCTGGGTCGCCACGGGAATGGTGGCGGGCAGATCGCGCTGCTCGGGGCCCGGCCGGCTGCCCTCGAGCCGGCCGGCGAAGAACGCCAGGATCTTCTCGATGGGCCATCCGCGCCAGAGCATGGACGCCGTCTCGCGGAAGGACGGCACCATCCAATCGGCGGGCGTGAGCGTGAAGACGCTGCCCATCTGCGAGGCTTCCTGCCCCTTGATCGGCGCGAAGGTGCCGATCCTGCCCTGGCGCTGGAGCTTGAGCATCCGTTCGTCGAGGCGCCGGCCCAGCACCATGGCGCGGTAGAGCCGTTTGAGGTCGTCGGGGGAGAGCTTGGGCTCGAGCTTGGTGTCGAGCTTGCCGTCACTGTCCAGGATGGACAGGCGCTCGGTGGGGAACTGCGGCTCGATCTGGGTCCTGGGCATGAAGTCCCCGTTCGCTCGCTATGGTACCGCGAACCGGGCGGCGCGGACATAGTGCGATATACGGCTCGAGCGAAGCGGCCTGTGAGACGATGAAGGCCTATGCCATTCTCATCCTTCGGGCTTCACCCCGATCTCCTCCGCGGCGTCAAGGAGATGGGCTTCACCCGCCCCACCCCCATCCAGCAGGACGCGATTCCCCCGGCGATGGAAGGCCGCGACGTGCTCGCCTGCGCCATGACGGGCAGCGGCAAGACGGCCGCGTTCGTCCTGCCCATCCTCCACCGCCTCATGCCCAAGCGCCGCGGGGTCACCCGCGCGCTGATCATCACGCCGACACGCGAGCTGGCGGCCCAGATCGACGAGCACCTGAGCCAGATGGCCATGCACACGCCGATGTCCGGCGCACCCGTCTTCGGCGGCGTCGGCATGGGACCTCAGGAGCATGCGTTCCGCACCGGGGTAGACGTCATCGTCGCCACACCGGGTCGGCTCCTCGACCACTTCCGCTTCCCTTACGCGAAACTCGAGGGGCTCGAGATCCTGGTCCTCGATGAGGCCGACCGGATGCTGGACATGGGATTCCTGCCCGACATCCGCCGCGTCCTCAAGCACCTGCCGCCCCGGCGGCAGACGCTCTTCTTCTCGGCGACGATGCCGCCGCCCATCATGACGCTGACGCGCGAGCTGCTGCGCAATCCGGCCACGATCAACCTCGAGCGCAAAGCCGCGCCCGCCGTCGGCATCACGCAGGCCGTGTACCCGGTCGCCCAGGACGGCAAGTCCTGCCTGCTCCTGGAGCTGATCAAGCGCGGCGACATGAAGAGCGCGCTCGTCTTCACGCGCACCAAGCACCGCGCCAACCGCTTGGCCGACTTCCTCTCGCGCCACAGCGTCAACTGCGAGCGCATCCACGGCAACCGGAGCCAGGCGCAGAGGACGGCGGCGCTCGCGGGCTTCAAGAGCGGCCGCTTCAACATCCTGGTCGCCACCGACATCGCCGCCCGCGGCATCGACGTGGAGGCGCTCAGCCACGTGATCAACTTCGACGTGCCGAAAGTGCCGGACGACTACATCCACCGCGTCGGGCGCACGGCGCGCGCGGAGCTGACGGGCGACGCCTTCACCTTCGTCTCGCCCGAGGAGGAGAGGGATCTCTCCGCCATCGAGCGCGCGGTCGGCAAGCGCCTGCCGCGGGTAATCCTGCCCGACTTCGAGTACAGCCGGCGCGGGTCGGAGAAACTCGAGATCCCGCTGGCGGAGCGCATCGCGGCCATTCGCTCGCGCAAGGCCGACGACCGCGCCCGCGCCAAGACCAACGCCCAGCGGCGCGGCCAGCACCACGCATCGCAGGGCCCGCGCTCCGGCGCGGCGCCCAGATCGCCCGGCGGACCCGCGCGGCCGGTGCAATCCTGGCCCGGCAAGCCGTCGGGCCCGCGCGGCTACGGCATTCGATAGCGCGACATTGACGGGCGCCGGTCGCTCCCCCCGGGCTCAGGCGAAGAGGTCGCGGACCTGGATTCTGGTATGAGGCGCCGCGAGAGGACTGACCTGACGCGAGGGGTCGAGGACCTCACGCCTCGCGTAGCGCGCGCCGAATGGCGCGGCGGCATCGGGCGCCGGCTCGCGGTACACCTCGAGGACGCGATCGACGAGGTTGACGATCCAGTAGTCCAGGATGCCGGCCCTGGCATAGACGCTGCCCTTGTGGCCGCGGTCGAAGGCAAGGCTCGATTCGGACACCTCGACGACCAGGTCGGCACGAGAGGGGTGGGCGCTCCTGTAGTCCTCCGGCTCACCTGGGACCACGGCTACGTCCGGCTCAGGCTCTGACTCCTCGTCGAGCCCCATCGGCCCCTGCGTACGGACTTCCCACGACGGACCGAAGGCCCTTTCGAGCACCCGCGCTGTCTTCCGGATGGCCGTGTAGTGTGGGGCGCCCTGCGGCTCGGCGACCACGAGCTCGCCGCCGATCAGCTCAATGGGGTCGCCGGGCTGGAAGACGCCCAAATCGATGAGCCGCTCGTATTCGATCCGGCTCCAGCGGCGAGTCTTTCTCTCGTAGATCGCCATGACCGGCATCGTACCGGCAGCCGGCGAGCCGCGTCAACGTCTCCGGATAGTGACACCGTTCAGGCAGGGGTCAGCCGCGCCTCCACGTGCCGCGCGTAGCGAGACATGGAGTAGGTGCAGATCCAGTACACGACCGCGATGAAGAGGTAGAGGGCGAAGGGGCGCACCTCGCGGTTGTTGACGACCTGTGCCGCCTTGGTCAGGTCCATGAAGCCGATGATCGAGGCGAGCGACGTGTCCTTGAAGAGCACGATGAATTGCGTCACCAGCGACGGGATCATGTTCTTCAAGGCCTGCGGCAGGACGACGTGTCGCATGGTCTGCGCGCCGGTGAGGCCGACGGCGGTCGCCGCTTCCACCTGCCCTCGCGCCACCGACTGGACCCCAGCCCGCACGATCTCGCCCAGGTAGGCCGCCTCGAAGATCACGAACGCCGTCAGCGCCACCCAGAACTCGGGGATGGGGCGTCGCAGCACGATGGGCACGACGATCCACATCCAGAAGATGACCATGACGAGCGGGACTCCCCGGAAGAACTCCACGTACAAGGTGGCGGGGATGCGGATCCACCGCTGGGGCGCCAAACGGCCGAGGCCGATGAAGATGCCGAGGAGAAAGCCCAGGACGATGGCGGGGATGGCGAGTCGCAGCGTGCCGCCGACGAAGTTCCCGAAGCCCAGGAAGCCCTGGATCATCAGGAATGGCAGGTTGCGCCAGATGATCTCGAAGTCGGAGATCACCGGGGCCTCCTGCCGCCCGCCGTGATGAGGCCGGGGATCGCGGTCCTCCGCTCGACCCAGCTCATAAGCGACGCGATCCCCACGCAGAGGGCCAGGTAGATGAGCGTCCCCGCCGTCAGCGCCTCGATCGCCTTGGCGGTGTAGGTCTCGATCTGGCGCGTCTGAAAGGTCAGTTCGGCGACGCTGATGGTCAGCGCCACAGACGAGTTCTTTAGGAGATTCAAAGATTCGTTGGTGATCGGCGGGATGATCAGGCGCAGCGCGATCGGGATAATGACGAAGCGGTAGGCCTGTGCTGTCGTGAGTCCGGTGGAGAG
>JACORX010000081.1 GCA_016179165.1 Candidatus Rokuibacteriota bacterium
TCCTCGTACTGGCTGATCTGGTAGTTCTTCGGCATGTCCGGGTAGTAGTAGTGCTTGCGCGCGAAACGGTTGTCGGCGCTCACCGTGCAGTCGATCGCCAGCGCGGTCTTGATCCCGAACTCGACCGCCCGCCGGTTGATGACCGGCAGCGTCCCCGGCATGCCCTGGCAGACGGGGCAGGTTTGGGTATTGGGCGGCGCGCCGAAGACCGTCGAGCAGCCGCAGAACATCTTCGTCCGCGTCAGGAGCTGCGCGTGGACCTCGAGGCCGATGACGACGTCGTACGCGGAGCTCACGCGGCGAGCTCCGGCTTTCTCTCCCGCCACGTCGTGGCCGTCTCGTACGCCTTGGCCGTGCGCAAGAGCGTCGCCTCGTCGAACGCCTTGCCGATGAGCTGGAGCCCGATCGGCAGTCCCGCCTTCGTGAAGCCCGCCGGCACCGACAGCCCCGGCAGCCCCGCCAGGTTGACGGGGACGGCAAAGACATCGTTGAGGTACATCGAGAGCGGGTCTTCCTTCTCGCCCATCCTGAAGGCGGCGCTCGGCGTGGTCGGCGTCACGATCACGTCCACGCGCTCGAAGGCTTTCTGGAAGTCGCGCTGGATGAGGGTGCGGACCCGTTGCGCCTTGCCGTAGTAGGCCTCGTGGTAGCCCGCGGAGAGCGCGTACGTGCCGAGCATGACGCGCCGCTTGACCTCCGCGCCGAACCCTGCCCCGCGCGTCCGGTTGTACATGTCGAGGAGATCGCGCGCGCCGGGGGCGCGCAGGCCGTACTTGACCCCGTCGTAGCGCGCTAGGTTCGACGAGCACTCGGCCGGCGCGATCAGGTAGTAGGCGGCGAGGCCGTACTCGGTATGCGGTAGCGAGACGCTCTCGGTCTTTGCGCCCAGGCCCTTCAACGTCTCGATGGCCGCCCGCACCGCCGCTTCGACCTCCGCGTCCAGCCCCTCGATGAAATACTCCGACGGGATCCCGACTCTCAGGCTCTGCACCCCCCGTGAGAGCCCCGCCGCGTAGTCCGGCACCGGGATCGTGGCCGAGGTCGAGTCCAGCGGGTCGTGGCCGGCTATCGCCTGGAGCATGAGCGCGGCGTCCAGGACATCCTTGGCGAACGGGCCGACCTGGTCGAGGGACGACGCGAAAGCGACGAGACCGAAGCGCGACACACGCCCGTAGGTCGGCTTGAGGCCGACGTTGCCGCAGAAGGCCGCGGGCTGGCGGATGGAGCCGCCCGTATCGGTGCCGAGCGTCGCCGCCGCGAGGTCGGCAGAGACGGCGGCCGCCGAGCCGCCCGAGGAGCCGCCGGGCACGCGGGAGAGGTCCCAGGGGTTGCGCGTCGTGAAGTACGCCGAATTCTCCGTCGAGGAGCCCATGGCGAACTCGTCCATGTTGAGCTTGCCCAGGATGACGGCGCCGGCCTGGACAAGCCGTGCAACAACGGTCGCGTCGTACGGCGGCACGAATCCGTCGAGGATCTTCGAGCCGCAGGTGGTCCGGACTCCTCGAGTGCAGAACACGTCCTTGACCCCGAGCGGGATACCGTCGAGCGGGCCCCTGGGCGTGCCGGACTTGAAGCGTGCATCCGCCTCCGCCGCCCCGGCGAGCGCGGCATCGCCCGTGACGGTCAGGTACGCCTTGACCTTGGGGTCGAGCGCCGCGATGCGGTCGAGGTACGCGCGGGCGGCCTGAGTGGGCGTCGCGTCGCCCACCTTGAACCGTTCGGCCAGTTCGTGGACCGTGAGGCCGGTCAGCATCCCCTACTCCACGATGATTCGGGGCACGCGGAAAAACTCGCCGCTCCGGTCGGGCGCATTCGCCAGCATCTCGGCCTGCGGCAGCGACGGCGCAGGCTCGTCCTCGCGCATCACGTTGGTCATCGGCACGGCGTGGGAGGTCGGCGGCACACCCTCGGTGCGGAGCGCCCGGAGCTTGTCGATATAGGACAGGATGCCGTCGAGCTCGCGGCGCATGCGTTCCTTCTCGGCGTCCGAGAGCTGGAGGCGCGCCAGGCGGGCCACGTGGTCCACTTCCTTCATCGTGATCTTCGGCTCGGCCATCTTTATTGTCAGCGGGGGCCCAGAAATGGCCCCCGCACTCCCCCATGGTCGCCGGCGTCGAACGCCGACGACAGCTTCGCACGTTCGACCCTAGAGTTCTTCAAGGTGCGCGTATTGGAGGGAGAGGCGCTTGCGGCCGACGCTGGCGAAGTGGACGGTGGCGATGACGTCGCTGCCTTCTCTCTGGATGCCGACGAGGAGTCCCTCGCCCCAGCGCGCGTGGCGGAGCTTCGCGCCGACGCGGAATGGCAGGTCGTCGTCCTCCACGGCCACCGGCAGGCTTGCCGCCGCCGCGCGCGGCATGACTGGCTCCGACCGTGACGCGTTGAGCAGCACGAGCTGCGCCTCCGGGACTTCCAGCAGAAAACGGGAGGGCTCCCCCGCCCCATAGCCCTGGATGCGCCTGTGGAGAGCGTAGGAGAGCCACAACCGTCGTTCCGCCCGCGTGACGCCGACGTAGAAGAGCCGGCGCTCCTCCTCGAACTCCTCGGCGTCGTCCATCGAGCGGGCGTGAGGGAAAACGCCCTCCTCCAGCCCGGTGAGGAAGACCGCCGGAAACTCGAGCCCCTTGGCCGAGTGAAGCGTCATGAGCGTGACGCCTTCGTCCGTGTCGTCGAGGGAATCCACGTCAGCGACCAGGGCGATCGAGTCGAGGAAGGCTTCGAGCGGCGCCCCCTCGGCGCCCTCCGCTTCCTGGGCGACGACGAACTCCTCGGAGGCCGCCACCAGCTCCTCGATGTTCTCGAGCCGCGCGTCGGCCTCGGCAGTGCGTTCCGCCTTGAGCGCATCGCGGTAGCCGGAGCTGCCCGCCACCTCGTCGATGAGCGCCGGCACCGTCATGGTGGCGCGCCCCTCGGCCAGGCGCGCGACGAGCCGCGCGAAGTCGTCGAGGGCGCGGCGCGCCTTCGCGGTCACGTCGGGGGGCAGCGCCGCGCATGCCGCCAGCAGCGGGATCCCGCGCGCCCGCGCGGCCTCGGACAGCCGGTCGAGCGTGGCCTTGCCGATGCCACGGCTGGGCGCCGCAACGGCGCGGCGGAAGGCGACGTCGTCGGCCGGATTGACCGCCAAGCGCAGGTAGGCGATCACGTCCTTGATCTCGCGCCGCTCGTAGAAGCGAACGCCGCCCACGATAACGTAGGGAATGCTCGCGCGTCGGAGCGCGTCTTCGAGCACGCGCGACTGTGCGTTGGTCCGGTAGAACAAGGCCACGTCGCCGTAGTCCAGGCCCTGGCCGTGCAGGGAGCGCACCGTCTGCGCCACCCAGCCCGCCTCCTCGTTCTCGTCCCAGGCGCGGTAGACCTGCGCCCGCTCACCTTCGTCGTTCTCCGTCCAGAGGCGCTTGTCCCGGCGCGCGCGGTTGTTCGCGATAACGGCAGATGCGATATCCAGGATGCGCTTGGTCGAGCGGTAGTTCTGCTCGAGCGGCAGCACGAGGCAGTCGGGGAAGTCCTTCTCGAAATCGAGGATGTTTCGCAGGTCGGCCCCGCGCCAGCGGTACACTGACTGGTCAGGATCGCCCACGACGCAGAGGTTCCTGTGCTCCTGGGTCAGGAGCTGGACGATGCGGTACTGGGCGCGGTTGGTGTCCTGGTACTCGTCGACGAGCACATACGTCCAGAGCGCGCGGTACCAGGCGAGCGCCTCGCGGGACGTCTCGAAGAGCCGCACGACCACCAGCAGGAGGTCGTCGAAATCCACGCCGCCCGCGGCCCGCAGCTTCTCTTCGTATCTCCGGTAGAGCGTCGCGATCCGCTCCTCGCGGGGCGTGCGGGCAAGGCGCTCGACTTCTTCCACGGACAGCATCTGGTTCTTGGCGTGGCTGATGCGGTGGACGATCGACGCGGGCGTGGTCTGCCGCTCGTCCATGTCGAGCTCGCGCATGGCCTCCTTGACGAGCGTGAGCCGGTCCTCCTCGTCGTAGATGACGAAGGACGGCCTGAGCCCGACGAGCGTCGCGCGCTCGCGCAGGATGCGCACGCAGGTCGCGTGGAACGTGGCGATGAGCGGCGGGCGGATCCCGGCCGGCAGGACGAGGTCCTCGACCCGGCGCCGCATCTCTCCCGCGGCCTTGTTGGTGAAGGTCACGGCAAGCACGTGGCGCGGATGGACGCCCTCGACGCCGAGGAGCCACGCGATCCGGTGGGCGATGACGCGCGTCTTGCCGCTGCCGGCGCCGGCCA
>JACORX010000080.1 GCA_016179165.1 Candidatus Rokuibacteriota bacterium
GCCGTAGATCAGCCGCGGGTTGAGCCTCGACAGCGTCTCGTAGTCGATACCGAGCCGGTGCTTGACGTCGGGGCGGAAGTTCTCGACAACCACATCGGCCTTGGCGACCAGGCGCTTGAGGATGTCGACGCCGCGCGGAGACTTGAGATCGAGCGTCATCGAGCGCTTGTTGCGGTGGAGGTTCAGCGAGTCGAAACCGCGCCGCGGGAAATCGCCGCCGCTATCCTCCCGGACCCAGATCTGTATGACCTTGGCGCCCATGTCGGCCAGCTGGCGCACGCAGGTGGGGCCGGACCGGGCGCGGGTGAGGTCGATGACGGTGTAGGGCTCGAGGGGCAGGCTCATCGCGTCGGCGCTCCTTATCTCGCTGGTTCCGGCGGCAGAATGGCCGAGGCGCTGAGCGAGGCCGGGTTCCGCATCGGCCAGCGCCCCGCATCCACGGCGGTGAGAAAATCGAGGACGGCGCGGTTGAAGGTTTCCGGGTCCTCGAGGTTGACGGTGTGCCCCGCCTTGGGCATGACCACGAGGCCGGAGGAACGGATCGTGCGCTTCATGAAGATGGCGGGCTCGAGGCAGGGCTCGTCCTCGTCGCCCGTCACGATCAGCGTCGGCACGGTCATGCGCTCCATCCCGGCCTCGAGCTCGTAGACGGACGGCCGCGACATCTGCACGCCGCGCATGGTGAGCGCGTGGCCCTTCGCCGACTGCGCGCAGAACATGTCGTAGAATTCCTGCCAGCCGGCCGGGTCCTTGTCCTTGAACTGCACGCGCGTCGGGCCCTTCGTGTAGAACTCGGCCACCGCCTTCATGCCGTCCCGCTCGAAGCGGAGCGCCGTCTCCTCGACATCTCGGCGGAATTTCTCGCGCTCGCCGGACACGCTGCCGTAGCCCGCCCCCGCGACCACCAGGGACAGCGCGCGCTCGGGGTAGCGGAGCCCGAAGTGAAGCGTCGCGTAGCCGCCCATGCTGAGCCCACAGATGTGCGCCTTCCGGATGCCGAGGGCGTCGAGCAGTCCGCGGATGTCGTCCGCGGCCTGGTCCTGGGAATACGCCGTGGGGTCTTCGGGCGCGTCCGACGGCGGGTAACCGCGCGCGTTGTAGGCGATCGTTCGGTAGCGGCGGGCGAAGAAGCGCACCTGGAGGTACCAGCTCCGCGCCTCGCCCGCGAACTCGTGGACGAAGACGAGCGGCGTCCCCTCGCCCACTTCCTCGTAGAAGAGGCTCAGCCCGTTGACCTGCGCTGTCGGCATGGCGGCAGTCTACTCCAGACGGCCGAGGCGCTCAACCATGGACGCCCTCACGCCGTGAGGTCCACGAGGACCTTCATCACCGGACCGCCGCGGAGCGCCTGCTCCATGCCTTCCTGGAGCCCTTCGAGGGGAATCGTGTGGCTGACCAGCGGCCCCAGCGGGACGGCGCCGGAAGCCGCCAGGCGGATCGCTTCCTCCCAGTCGGCGCGCGCGTAGAGTCGCGTGCCCTGCATCGTGAGCTCGCGGGCGAACATCGGGTAGAGCTTCACCGCCATGGGCTCCGAGTGAATCGCCACGACACTGACCGTGCCCCAGACGCGGACGGCGTCGGTCATCAGCCTGACCGCAGCCGCGTTCCCCGTCACCTCGAACGCCACGTCGACGCCCTCGCCGCCCGTCCAGTCGGTGGCGAACTTGACCACGTCCACGCCGGGACCGACCACCTCGATACCCAGGCCTTTCAGGAGCTCGACGCGGAACGGATTGACCTCCGACACGATGACCCGCGCGCCGCGATGGCGCGAGACCATCGCGATCAGCGCGCCGATGGGACCGCCGCCGAAGACCAGGACGGCATCGCCGCTCTTCACGTTGGCCCGCCCGACGGAATGGGTCGCGATGGCGAGCGGCTCGATCACGGCCGCGTGGTCGTCCGAGAGCGAGGCCGGCACCTTTATCATGCGCTCCGTCGGCACCGCCCAGTACTCCTGCATGCCGCCCGGCAGCTCCACGCCGCGCACCTGGAGCTTGTAGCAGAGATAGGGCGCTCCCATTCGGCAGGTGCGGCACGCATTGCAGAAGCGGAGCGGCTCGACCACGACGTGATCGCCGGTGGCGAAGCCGGTGCCGCGCGGCGCCTCGGCGACCTCGGCGAAGGTTTCGTGGCCGATGATGCCGCCCTTTGGGATGCGGTGGTCGAGGTGCCCCTGGAAGATGTGCAGATCCGTGCCGCAAATGCCGACGCGCTTCACCTTGAGCACGGCCTCTCCGGCCTCGGCTTTCGGGTCCGGCGCCGTGCCCGTCCTGAAGCGTCCCGCTCCCTCGTAGAATGACGCGCGCATGACTAGTGCCCTCCCAGAAAGTTGCGCATGGACTCTCCTTCGCGATTGAACCAGTCGGAGGCGATGCCGAGACCGAGCGCGGTCCCGATCATGCGGCGCTCGGCCTCCACCACCGGTGTCCGGCCGGCTCGATGGTGGCGGGCCGGGCCGAATGGACGTGGGAACCGAGAGTCGGCTTCCCCGCGCGAAGCAACTCGCGGAGCTTATTGGGACGCATCGGATGGGCCTCCTTGGCGTACCGGCTGGGGGGGTACCGGCCGGGGGTGTGCGGGGTCGGCCGCGAGCAGCCGTCGCGCGACGGTGAGGCGCAGGATCTCGGTGGTGCCCTCGGCGATGCGCCAGGCGCGGATGCGGCGGTAGAGGCGCGCCAGCGGATGCCCTTCGACCACGGCCGCGCCGCCGGAGAGCTGGATCGCGCGGTCCACGATGCGGGCGACCGCCTCGGTGGCGACGGCCTTGGCCATGGCGACCTCCGTCTCGGCGTCGCCGGCCTCCGCCGCGCGCGCGGCGGCGTACAGCGCGCCGCGCGCGGCGAAGAGGTCCATGGCGCTCTGGCCGAGCATGGCCTGGACCTGCTCGCGCTCCCCGAGCGGCACGCCGGTCCTGTGAGGCCGGCGCGCCTGGGCCAGCGCGTAGTCGAGCGCCCACCGGGCGGTGCCGCAGGCGGCGGCCGCGGCGCGAAGGCGCAGCGCCGTGATGCTCTCGAGCGCCTTCGGCAGCCCCTGGCCGATCTCTCCGAGCACATCGGTCGCGGGCACCTTCACGTTCACCAGCTCGAACTCGCCGTGCAGGCCCCCGTCGAGGGTGCGGATCTCGCTCGCGAGCGTGACGCCGGGCGCATCGCGCCTCACGACGAAGACGGCCGTCCCCGTCTTGCCGCCGGGATTGTCCGTCACCTTCGCCACCGCCAGCAGCAGGTCGACCTGGGGGCCGCCCGTGACGAAAGACTTGACGCCCGAGACAACGAACACCTCGCCCCGCCTCACTGCCGTGGTACGCGGGCCCTCGCGGGCATCGGTGAAGGCGAGCGCCGCCGTGAGCTCGCCGCGTAGCGCCGGCAGAAGGAGGCGCTCACGCTGCGCGCCCGACGCCATGCGCAGGAGGCCGCCGTCGCCGCCGAGGACGAGTCCGCCCAGCGCGCACTGGGAGCGCGCGATCTCCTCGTGGAGCACCGCCAGTCCGACGGGCCCGAGGCCGCCCCCGCCCAGCTCTACCGGCTGCGCCAGTCGGTAGAAGCCGAGCTCGGCCGAGCGCGCCCGCGCAAAACGCCTGAGCGCGGGGCTCGCCTGCGCCTCGTCCACGACGCCCTCGCACAGCTCTGCGGGCAGGAGCTCTCCCTCGAGGAACGCGCGTAGGCGGTCGCGAAGCCCGGCGGTCTCGGGCGGCAGATCGGTCGGGTTGAAGAACTCGATCATGGACGGAGCCTCCTTTCCGCGCCTACCGAGTGTAGGCGGGCGCGCCGCGCCCCGTCAACCAGCGGCGCGCCCCGTCAACCAGCGGCGCGCCCAGTTACCCAACGGCGCGCCCAGTTACCGAACGACGCGCCCAGTTACCGAACGACGCGTCTGGTATACTTTCCCGGTGCCCGAAGACATCGCTCCCCTCAGCGGACTCGTGGTCCTCGACTTCACGCGCGTCCTGGCCGGCCCGTACTGCACGCGCCTCCTCGCCGACCTCGGCGCGCGCGTCGTCAAGGTCGAGCGCGCCGGCGGCGGCGACGACATGCGCAAGGGGCACCTGCAGCTCGAGCCGGGGCGCGACGACCAGAGCACCTACTTCACCCGCATCAACGTCGGCAAGGAGAGCCTGGGGCTCGACCTCGGGCGCGCCGAGACGCGCGAGATCGTCCGCGACCTGGCGCGGAAGGCCGACGTCGCGGTGGAGAACTTCGCCCCGGGCGTCGCCGCGCGCCTCGGCATGGATTACGACTCCCTCGCCGCCGCCAAGCCCGACCTCGTCTATTGCTCCATCTCCGGCTTCGGCCAGACGGGGCCGTGGCGCGAGCGCCCCGCCTTCGCCCACATCATCAACGCCGCCTCGGGCCTCATGCACCTCGAGCAGGGCGATGCGCCGGCGCCGCAATCCGCGAACCTCCAGGCCGCCGACGTGCTGTCGGGCACGCACGCCTTCGGCGCCATTCTCGCCGCGCTGTGGCGCCGCGCGCGGACCGGCGCGGGCGCACGCATCGACGTCTCGATGCTGGAGGCCCTGATCGCGGCCGACGACGTCTCCTTCGCGGCGGTGCTCAACGGCGGCGAGGAGATCGGCTCGCCGCGTCCGGGCATGGGCGTCTACGAGATCGGCGGCCGCCATCTGGCGCTCCAGACCGGAGGCTCGATGGAGATCTGGCCGCGTCTGCTCGAGATGATGGACCGCCCCGAGCTCGCCAACGACCCGCGCTTCGCGACGATGCAGGCGCGGCGCGACCACTGGCCGCTCCTCCGCGATCTGATCGGCCAGTGGCTCACGCGCTTCCGGACGGTGGACGACGCGCTGGCGGCGCTCGGGGCCGCGCGCATCCCCGCAGCACCAGTGCTCGAGC
>JACORX010000083.1 GCA_016179165.1 Candidatus Rokuibacteriota bacterium
CGGGTTTAGGCTGGGTGCCACGCGTACGTGGAGCTCCCGGTGGTTCGCCACCAAGGGGTACGCGGCGCTCCTGCACGAGGACGTCAAGATCCGTCGGTTCATAAAGTCTTCGCTCTATCACGCAGGAATCTCGCGGATCGACATCGAGCGCTCGGCCAACCGAGCCCGCATCTCTATCTTCACCGCGCGGCCCGGCATCATCATCGGCCGCAAGGGCGCGGAGGTGGAGAAGCTCAAGAACGAGATCCAGTCGCGCACCGCCAAGGAGGTCTACCTCAACATCGAAGAGGTAGTCCACCCGGAGCTGGACGCGCAGCTGGTGGCCGAGAACGTGGCGCTGCAGCTGCAGAAGCGCGTCGCCTTCCGACGGGCGATGAAGAAGGCGGTGACCTCGGCGCTCCGGCTGGGCGCGGACGGCATCAGGATCGCCTGCTCGGGGCGCCTGGGCGGCTCCGAGATCGCGCGGCGCGAGTGGTATCGTGACGGGCGGGTGCCGCTGCACACGATCCGGGCCGACATCGACTACGGCCTCGCCGAGGCCCACACGACGTACGGGGTGATCGGCGTGAAGGTCTGGATCTTCAAGGGCGAGGTGCTGCCAGCGCAGCGTCAGGCGGCGGAGGCGTAAGCAGCCATGCTGATGCCCAAGCGCGTCAAGTACCGCAAGGCCCAGCGCGGCCGCATGAAGGGCAAGGCGCAGCGCGGTTCCACGCTCGCCTTCGGCGACTACGGGCTCAAGGCCCTCGAGCCCGGGTGGGTGACCAACCGCCAGATCGAGGCCGCGCGCGTCTCCCTCGCCCGAAGCGTCAAGCGAGGAGGCAAGATCTTCATACGGATCTTCCCGGACAAGCCGGTGACCAAGAAGCCGGCCGAGACGCGGATGGGCAAGGGCAAGGGCAACCCGGAGTTCTGGGTTGCCGTGGTGAAGCCGGGACGCATCATGTACGAGATGGAAGGGGTGGACGAGCCAACGGCGCGCGAGGGTTTCCGCCTGGCGGCCCAGAAGATCGGCATCAAGACCAAGTTCGTGTCCCGCACCCGGGCACTCTAAAGCGAGACTGACATGAGCGACGACCGATATCCGGGCGACATCGACCGGTGGGGGGGTCTGGGGATGCGGTGTGAGGCGCAGCCGAAGGCAAGCCGAGCCAACCCTCAAAGGGAGCGGCGGTCGCTCCCCCCCAGAACATAAGAACCATGAAGGCGGAGAGCTGGCGCGAGATGAGCGGCGAAGACCTGGATCAGAAGGTCAAGGAGCTGACCGAGGAGCTGTTCAACCTCCGGTTCCAGCTCTCCATGGGCGTGGCCAAGAACCCCTCGCGGGTGCAGCAGGCCAGGCGGGATCTGGCGCGGGCCAAGACCATCCTTCGGGAGCGCCAGTTGAAGAGCGTGAGCTAACAGGAGATCAATGGCGTGGCTGAGACCAAGACGAGAGAAGGCGTGGTGGTGAGCGACAAGATGACCAAGACGCGCGTGGTCATGATCGAGCGCGTCTACCGCCACCCTCGCTACGAGCGGGTCATCACGCGGTCGAGGCGGCTGAAGGCCCACGACGAGACGAACGCCAGCAAGGTCGGAGACCGGGTCCTGATCGAGGAGACGCGGCCGCTGTCGAAAGACAAGCGGTGGCGCATCCGACAGGTCCTGACCCGCGTGGCTTCTTGAGACGGGGGAGCCGGCCATGATCCAGCCCAGATCCATGCTCGACGTCGCGGACAACTCGGGCGCCAAGAAGGCGCAGTGCATCCGCGTGCTGGGCGGCTCCAACAAGCGCTACGCCTCCTTGGGCGACATCGTGATCGTGGCAGTGAAGGAAGCTGTCCCGGATGGCACGGTGAAGAAGGGTGAGGTCGCGCGCGCTGTCGTGGTGCGTACAGTTAAGGAAGTCGGACGCAAGGACGGCTCGTATATCCGCTTCGACCGCAACGCGGTGGTGCTGATCAAGCCGGACGACAACCCGGTGGGCACGCGCATTTTCGGGCCTGTCGCCCGCGAGCTGCGAGACCGGCAGTTCACGAAGATCATCTCGCTGGCCCCTGAGGTCATCTGAAAACTGTCATGGCGATGGCGCACGTGCGGAAGGGCGATACGGTGGTGGTGGTGGCCGGCAAGGAGCGCGGCAAGCGCGGGAAGGTGCTCCGCGTGATCCCGGGGAAGGGTCGCGTGCTGATCGAGCGCGTCAACATGATCAAGAAGCACCAGCGCCCGACGCAGAAGCAGCGGCAGGGCGGTCTCATCGAGCGCGAGGGGCCGATCCACCTGTCGAACGTGATGCTGGTGGATCCGCAGACGGACAAGCCCACCCGGGTCGGCGTGCGGTCGCTCGCCGACGGCAAGAAGGCCCGGGTCGCCCGCCGATCGGGCGAATTCATCGACAAGGTGTAACCCATGGCTGACGCGGACAAGAAGGAGAAGCCGAAGGCTCCCCAGGGCGCCAAGTCCCCGCAGGGCGCCAAGCAGCCCAGGGCGGCCAAGGGGCCGGCGCCGGCCGCTCCCGCGACGCCTGCGGCCCGCGCCCGCGTCACCGGGGACATGCCCCCGCGGCTCCGCGACCGGTTCAGGATGGCGGTGATCCCCGCGCTGATGAAGGAGAGGGGCTACACCAACCC
>JACORX010000084.1 GCA_016179165.1 Candidatus Rokuibacteriota bacterium
AACCTAGACACGGTGCGGCACGCATGGTATAAATTTGTCTCCCGCTGCGGGCTCGTGGTGCAGCCTGGTTAGCACACTGGACTGTCAATCCAGAGGTCGCGGGTTCAAATCCCGTCGAGCCCGCCATAAAATCAACCATTTCGGTGGCGGTCCTCGCGGACTGTCACCGAAACGTGTTGGGTCTCACTCCGCGGCCGCGGCCTACCGCCTCGGGGGTAAGCGCGGGGGAAGAGGCCGGCGGCGTCTGAGCGGGGCGATTCTCGCGTCCTTCGTCACGGCCGGAGCGCTCGTCCCGACGGTGGCGCCCCGTCCCCACTGAAGGGAGCTCCAGCTCAGGGGAAGGTGGCTCGATCACCCGGGGAGGCAGGAGGCCGCGAACCGGGAGGAAGCCGACGTGGAGTCCTTGCCGTAGCCCCTTGACCGTCCCTCCCGACATGGCTAACATGGCCATATGAAGAAGGTCAAGATCGCCGAGCTCAAGAACCACCTGTCCCGCTACCTCGATCACGTCCGGAGTGGAGAGTCCGTGCTGGTGCTGGACCGGGATCAGCCCGTCGCGCAGATTGTTCCCCTCGCGCGGCCGACAGGGGGTTCCCGCGGCCACGACGGGCGGCTGGCGCGGCTTGAACGGCGGGGCCTGATCCGGCGCGGGTCTGGGGGCCTCCCCGAGTGGCTCGGGAAGCGCAAGCCTCCCCGCCTGCGGGGCAGCGTGCTCAAGGACCTGCTGGCCGAGCGCGGGGCGGGGTGGTGAGATTCTGGGACACCTCTGCCCTCATCCCGCTGATCGTGGCCGAGCGCGGCACCGCGCTGGCGGAGCGTCTGCTTCGTGACGATCCCGCCGTTGTGGTCTGGACCCTGACCCGCGTCGAGCTGCTGTCAGCGCTGGCGCGCCGCCGGCGCGAGGAGCCCGCCGCCGCGCGGCGGCTCCTGGACGCCAAGCGGGAGATCCTGGCGGCCTGGCCGCGCTGGTCCGAGGTGACCGCGGTGGAGGTCGTTCGGCGGCACGCGGAGCGCGTGGTGGACACTCATGCGATCAGAGCAGCCGACGCGCTGCAGATCGGCGCGGCCCTCGTCGCCGCCGGCGACGATCCCGCCGCGCTGGAGTTCGTCACCTTCGACCAGCCCCAGGCCGCCGCCGCGGAGCGCGAGGGCTTCCGCGTGCGCGGCGCAAGCTGAAGCCGTCTCCCATCAGCGCCCTGGTACGTCCCCGCGGCGCCGGCACGCCATCAGAACTGGCTCCCAGCGAGGCCCCGTCTGTCAGGTTGTCGAGCTGCGGGGCCGTTAAACCGTCTGCTCGGCCGCCTGCCGTCGGGAACGGAGTCGCCGCCGAGAGACCGAGCGGCGGCGAGACGGGACGGGGCGATCAGGGCACTGCTCCAGGCGGCCCTACAGAAGTTGGGGGAGGGGGCTCCATGACGCCAAGCTGGTCCCCCTCGCCCCGCATCCCGTCGCGCCCGGCTCGCAGACAGCCTTTAGAGGGACCCCGTGATGGAGCGCAGAAGGTTCATTGTGGTGATCGCCGGCGACCTGCCCGTCGAGCAGCCCACGAAGTTCGAGCCGGTCATCATCAAGACCGCGAAAGCGCTCGGGCGGACGAGGTGATCCAATAGAGCGATGTGCCTCCTCGACACTGTGGACCCGCCTGGGCCGAAGGGGAAGTGAGCGCAGCGATGGGGGAGCTATGCGCCAACGGCGAGGGCGTGCCCCAGGACGACGCCGCAGCGGCGACGTGGTACCGCAAGGCGGCCGAGCAGGGCGATGGCAACGCCAGGTCCAACCTCGGAGTCTTGTACCAAGCGGGCCGGGGCGTGCCGCAAGACTACGTCCAGACGTACGTGTGATTCCGTCCGGCCGCCGCGCGCTTCCCGGCATCGGAGGCTGCAAGGAGTGCCGGCGACAAGGGGAGGGACTGACCAATGTGGGGAACTCGATACCCAGAGATGCTCATTTTTTTGGCGCTTGTCCTACCCTACCTCGTCGCCACCTTCGGCCTAGTCCCGTATGTCGCCTCGGTGAAGGGCCGGTCCGGCTTCGGGTGGCTGCTCCTCGCGCTCTTGGTGACGCCGCTGCTGGCCCTGATCGCCCTCGCGGCAGTGCCCATCAAGCGGGACGAAGAAGAGGCGCCCGACGTCTCTGAGGAGATTCCAGAGTTCAAATGGCGGAAAGGATAGGCCCTGGGCCCCGGTGCCGAGATAGTGCCGATCCACGGTATAGGCATAACGTCGCTACACTATGCGCTGAATGTGGCTCGCGCTCACTCTGTATCGCTTCCGCTCGGAATGCCTGACGCGCCTGTCAATCCAGAGGCCGCGGGTTCAGATCCCGTCTAGATTTTCACCGAGCGCATACGATCCCCGAGAAAAGGCTTGGCTCAGCGCAGGCCGCCGGCAATCTGTCGAATCTCTGCCGGCGTGTGCTCGCCTCCGAGCGGCGTGCCCGGCACCAGATGCCTGCCCATGACCAGCCCGCCGACGAGCACGGGTTCGAACCCGATCTCACGAATGAGGCGCTGGGCGACCGCGATCGCCGTCGGATCGTCGCCGGCGATCGGCACCCCGACCGGCTCACCCGGACGATGGGCGATCTCGCCCAGCCGTCGAGAGCCGATCGCATTGAACGCGCGGACGATGTGCGCGCCCGGCAGCCATTTGGCGGTCACCAGCCCGGCTCCCCCCTGCTCGTTGACCCGTTTGACGAGGTCCTCACCGTCGCGCCGCGCGATCGGATTGCTCACATCGATCACCAGCACCTTCTTGGCGAGGGCGGCCGCATGATCTTTGCCGATCTGCTCCATTGCGGCGTAGGGGATGGCGATCACCACGACATCGCCGAAGGCGATCGCTCGCTCGACGGTGCCGGCCTGCGCGAGCGGCCCGAGGCCGGCGGCGAGGCCCTTCAGCCCCTCGGGATTGCGCGACGAGAACATCACGGGGTGGCCGGCCTTGACGAACAGCGCGCCGAGCGCGCCGCCCTCACGTCCGGCACCGACCATGCCGATCTTCAACGGCGCGCCGGCCGTCTGTGCCAATGTGATGTCCGGCCGAGCCGCGAGCGCGAGCACTGCCAGGCCGCTCCCTGCAATGCGCATGAAATCCCGGCGCGCGTGATCGGCGAAGGGGTCACTTGCCATGATCGTCTCCTTCGGTAAGGGCGCGCTGACGGGGGTTGGTGGGTCCTGCCACCCCGGTCCCCGGCGCCTGCATGCGGAGCTTAGCAAAGGGAGGTCCAGACGTCCACGACAAGCATCGCCGCCGAGCGGTCCCGCGGGCCTCCTCGGCCCGGGGCCCTTCCCATGATGAGGGGTAACCTTGGTGCTGGACCGCGATCTGGTCGGCCGCCTGATTACGGGCGCATGCCGTGCGAGGAGGGGCCCGGGCGGCGGAGCGGGGCCGCGAGCTCGGCGAAGTCGCAGAGCAGCGGTCGGGTGTCGCGGGGGTCCACGATCTCCTCGATCCAGAACGTCTCGGCCGAGCGGAACGGCGAGCGGAGCTTGTTGAGCCGCGCCGCGATCTCCGCCATCTTCTTCTCGCGGTCGGGCGCGGCGTCGATGTCGGCGCGGTACGCCGCCTCGATCCCGCCCTCGAGCGGCAGCGAGCCCCAGCGGCCCGACGGCCACGCGAAGCGGGTGCAGAAGCGCCGGCCGTTTCGATGCGCGGCCCCCGCGACGCCAAAAACGTTCCGCACGATCACCGAGCACCAGGGCACGGAGGTCTGCCACATGGCAGACATGGCGCGCACGCCCTGCTTGATCGTCCCCGCGCGCTCGGCCTCGAGGCCGATGAGGAAGCCCGGGCAGTCCACGAGGTAGACCACCGGCAGATGGAAGGTCTGCGCCGTGTCCACGAACCGCTCGACCTTCTGGCAGGTGTCGGCCGTCCACGCGCCGCCGTAGTGGGTCGGGTCGCTCGCCATGACGGCCACCGGCCAACCGTCCAGCCGGGCGAGCCCCGTGATGACCGCGCGGCCGTAGAGCGGGGCGATCTCGAAGAACGAGCCGCGGTCCACCACGGCCTCGACGATCGGGCGCATGCGGTACGTCTTGCGGATGTCGCGCGGGATCGCGCCGAAGAGCCAGTCCTCACGGCGGTTCGGGTCGTCCGTGCGGGGTCCGCGCGGCGGCACGTCGTCGATGGACGACGGCAGGTAGGAAAGGAAGCGTCGCGCCCGCGCGAAGGCCTCTTCCTCCGTATCGACGGCGTCGTCGACGGCGCCGGCCTTGAGCTGGATCTCCCAGCCGCCGAGCTCCATCTTGGTCAGCTTCTGGCCGATCCGCTCGACGACGGGCGGCCCCGCGACGAAGAGCGCGGACGTGCTCTTGACCATCACTGAATAGTGGGCCGCGGCCAGGTGCGCGGCGCCGAGCCCCGCCACGGAGCCGAGACCGAGCGTCACGCGGGGGACGAGGGCCATGTTGTCCACCACGGCTTCCCAGCCGTCGATACCGGGGACGTTGGCGCGCCCCGTGGTCTCGATGGTCTTGACCGAACCGCCGCCGCCGGAGCCTTCGACGATCCGGATGAGCGGCAGCCGAAGCTCCTGCGCCATCCGCTCGCACATGATGTGCTTGCCCTTGATGGTCGCGTCGGCCGAGCCGCCGCGGACCGTGAAGTCGTCCCCGCCGACGACGACCGGCCGGCCGTCCACCCGAGCGCGGCCGAAGATGAAGTTGGACGGGGTGAGGCTCTCGAGGTCGTTGTCCGCGTCGTACGCCGCCGTGCCCGCGATCTTGCCCACCTCGTGGAAGGTGTCCGCGTCGACCAGGCGCGCGATGCGCTCGCGGATGGTCAGGCGTCCCTCGTCGTGCTGGCGCTTCACGCGCTCCGTGCCGCCGAGTCGCTCGGCAAAGGCCTCGCGCCGGCGCAGCTCGTCGATCTCGGGTTGCCAGTCGTCAGCCACGCGTCTCTCCTTCCACAATCCCGGTATGATAAGTCAAGATCCGGCCGCACGTCCCACTTTGTACGCGGTAGACTTGACCGCACGCGTGGTGCGACGAAGCGGCGAGATCGGCGGCAGCGAGCGCAACATCTGAGGGGGTGAGCATGTCCACGACCGAGATGTTCGAGATCACCAATACCGAGGCCGAGTGGCGAAAGCTCCTGACTCCAGAGCAGTTCCATGTCCTGCGCAAGCATGGGACGGAGCGCGCCGGCTCGAGCCCGTTGGACAAGGAACACGGCCGGGGCACGTTCGTCTGCGCCGCTTGTGATCTGCCCCTCTTTGCGTCAGACACGAAGTACGACAGTCGCACGGGGTGGCCCAGCTTCTGGGCCCCGATCGAGGGGGCAACCCGGAACTCCACGGACCGAAGCTTCTTCACCGTGCGCACCGAGGTGCACTGCCGCCGCTGCGGAGGGCATCTGGGCCACGTGTTCGAGGACGGGCCCAAGCCGACGGGCCTTCGGTATTGCATGAACGGTGTTGCTTTGCAGTTCCGGCGAGCCTGATCGGCTTGGACCCACCGGACGGGCCGCGCCAGAATCAGGGCGCGCATCGGTTGCCGATCAAGCCGGTTGTCTTTATCATGGGGCGCCCTGGAGCAGACGCGACGGCCGTGGGGGCGGCCGCCGCCCACCAACTACAGATCATCATCCCTTACTGGAGGAGGCAACATGGGAGCGCGCGCCGAGCAACTGGCCAAGAAGTTCGACGAATCATGCGCCGAGTTCAACAAGGTCGTCGAGGGCCTGAGTGATGCGGACTGGAAGAAGGAGACGTCGGCCGAGAAGTGGTCCGTCGGCGTCGTGGCTCATCACGTCGCCGAGGCGCACGCGGGCATCGGTGGGCTCGTCCATCGGATCGCCACGGCGCAGCCCTTGCCCGGCCTGACGATGGACATGATCCACGCGAACAACGCCAAGCACGCGAAGGAGCAGGCCAACGTCACCAAGGCGGCCACGCTCGCGCTCTTGAATGCGAACGGGGAGAAGACCAGCGCCATCGTCCGCGCCCTCAGCGACGCCGAGCTCGACCGCAGCGCCGGCATGTTCGGCGGCATGACGACCATGACGGCCGCGCAGGCGATCGAGGGGATCCTGATCAACCACGTGCACGAGCACCTGGGCAGCATCCGGGCAACCATCGGCGCGAAGTAGCGCCGCGCCCGCCATGGCTGATTCGCGTTCGCCGTTCCGTGCCGATCACGTCGGCAGCCTGCTGCGCCCGCCCGCGCTCAAGGCGCTTCGCCTCGAGAGGGAGTCGGGCCTGGTGAGCGCGGCCGAGCTGGGGAAAGCCGAGGACGCGGCAATCCGGGACGGCGTGAAGCTTCAGCAGGACGTCGGCCTCCAGGGAATCACCGACGGCGAGATGCGCAGGGAGTCCTGGCACATGGACTTCCTGCTCCAGCTGAGCGGTCTCTCCAGCGAAGGCAAGGTGCTGCCCGTTACCTTTCACGGGCGCGAGGGCGACCGCTTCTTCACGCGCCCCGATCTCCGCATCGCCGGCCGGGTGACGCGCCCCAAGCCGATCTTCGTCGAGGCCTTCAAGTTCCTGAAGTCGGCGACCACGCGCACGCCCAAGCTGACCATCCCGTCGCCCTGCATGCTCTACACGCAGGTCGGGCGCGCCAACATCGACCCCGCGGTCTATCCCGACCTCGACGTGTTCGTCGAGGACGTGGCCGCCGCCTATCGCGCGGAGATCGCCGACCTCTACGCGGCCGGCTGCCGCTACCTCCAGCTCGACGACGTCAGCCTCGCCTACCTGTGCGACGACGAGCTGCGCGCGCGGGGACGGGCACGGGGCGAGGACCCCGACGCGCAGCTCGCGCTGTCGGTCAAGCTGGTCCGGGCCACGCTACGCGACCGGCCCAAGGACCTGACCGTCTGCACGCATCTCTGCCGGGGCAATTTCCGCTCCGCGTGGCGCTCCCAGGGGGGCTACGCCGCGATCGCCGAGACCATCTTCAACCAGCTGCCCTACGACGGATTCTTCCTCGAATTCGACGACGCCCGCTCGGGAGACTTCTCGCCGCTCCGCCACGTGCCCAAGCACGTGCGGGTGGTCCTGGGTCTCGTGACGTCGAAGGTGGGCGCCATCGAGAAGAAGGACGACCTCAAGCGGCGTCTCGACGAGGCGTCCAAGTACATCGCACTCGAGCAGCTCTGCGTCAGCCCCCAGTGCGGCTTCTCCTCGACCGTCGAGGGCAACGACGTGACGGTCGAGGACGAGCGGGCGAAGCTCTCGCTCTGCGTCGAGCTGGCGCGCGAGGTGTGGGGCAGCCTATGACCGCCCGACACTGCTCGTGCGCGGAGAGGAGGATGTTTTCGAGATGACGTCGTCCAACAAGGTCGCGATCGTCACGGGCGCCGGCACCGGCATCGGCAAGCACGCCGCGCTGGCGCTCCTGAAGGAAGGCTACGCCGTCGCTCTCGCGGGACGCCGCAAGGATCTCCTGGAGGCGGCAGCCGCGGAGGGCGAGGCGACCGGCTCGCCCACGCTCGTCGTGCCGACCGACGTCGGCGACCCGGAGGCGGTTCGGGCGCTGTTCGCCAAAACGAAGGAGGCCTTCGGCCGGCTGGATCTGCTGTTCAACAACGCGGGCATCGGCGCGCCGCCCGTGCCGCTCGAGGACCTGCCGTACGAGCAATGGAAGGCGGTGGTCGATATCAACCTGACCGGCGCCTTCCTGTGCACCCAGGAGGCCTTCAAGATCATGAAGAGCCAGCAGCCCCGCGGGGGGCGCATCATCAACAACGGTTCCATCTCGGCGCACGCCCCGCGGCCGAACTCGGTCGCGTATACCTCGACCAAGCACGCGATGACGGGCCTGACCAAGTCGACGTCCCTCGACGGTCGGAAGTATGACATCGCGTGCGGCCAGATCGACATCGGCAATGCCGCGACGGAGATGACGGCCAGAATGGCCAAGGGCGTGGCGCAGGCCAACGGGACCATGGAGATCGAGCCGACGATGGACGTCCAGAACGTGGCGCGGGCGGTCGCGTACATGGCGAGCCTCCCGCTGGACGCCAACGTGCAGTTCCTGACCGTCATGGCGACGAAGATGCCGTTCATTGGGCGCGGCTGACTGGTTCCCGCGCGAGACACCCGGGCCTTCTCGAAAACGTCAGGAGGAGCGGCGGGCTTCGAGGGCGGCGAGGCGTTCGCGGATGTCGATCGCGGTGCGCAACTCGCGATCCACGGCGTCGATCCGGGCGTCGAGCCGCCGGATC
>JACORX010000118.1 GCA_016179165.1 Candidatus Rokuibacteriota bacterium
ACCGCACGCTCGACGTACAGCGAGTACGCCTCGCGTGCGGCCTTCGGGCGCCGCCTCGCATCTGGGACCCTCCTCGTCACCCGACTCTGTCCTTCCAGGGTCCGCCCCTGCGGTGGATTTGGCGGAGGGGGTGGGATTCGAACCCACGGTACAGTTGCCCGTACACGGCATTTCCAGTGCCGCACCTTCGGCCACTCGGCCACCCCTCCCTGCCCAGCGCTACCACCTCACGATGAATTTGGCGGAGGGGAGAGGATTTGAACCCCCGAGGGACTTGCGCCCCTATCCGATTTCGAGTCGGACGCCTTCAACCGGGCTCGGCCACCCCTCCGCGCCACTCATGCTCTTTTCTTTTGGAAGAACCCGCTCAGGAGCGCTCCGCACTCCGCGTTTCGTACGCCGGCCACCACCGCCACCTGATGGTTCAGCCGCGCGTCGTCCAGCAACCGGTACAGCGTCCGCGCAGCGCCCGCCTTCGGATCCGCCGCGCCGTAGACGACGCGCGCGACGCGCGCGTTGAGCGCGGCGCCGCAGCACATCGGGCACGGCTCCACCGTCGTGTAGAGATCTGCGCCGGCCAGCCGGTAGTTGCCCGCGGCCCGCGCCGCATCTCTCAACGCGACGATCTCTGCATGCGCGGTCGGATCGGACGCCGCGATCACCCGGTTGTGCCCGCGGCCGATGACCCGGCCGTCCAGCACCACCACGGCGCCCACCGGCACTTCGCCCGCGGCTTCGGCGCGCCGGGCTTCCTCCAGCGCCAGCCCCATGCATCGCGTGTCTTCGGCTTCGGCCGCGTCCATTCCCGCCACGTTGGTCATGGGCAGGGGGACGGACATCCGCCCCCTTTGCCCGCGATGGTGCGCCCTAGAGGAGTCGAACCTCCGGCCGTCGGATTCGTAGTCCGAAGAAGCCCGCAACAGGACCCCACGATACACGACAACTTCGCACTGCTGCAAGCCTCGCAGAGGCTTAGTAGAGGCCGCGTCATCGGCTGGGGGTGATGACGCGTGATGGCGAGACGATCCGCTCGGGCCCGAGGGCTCGTGCGCGGATGGCGGCGACCGGAGGGTTCACGACACCCCCTGGCCGCCGCCGTGGTAACGGCGATGGCCCCGAGAACGCCGCTCGCTATGGCTTGGCGGGCGCCGTCGACGTCGACGTGGTGCCCGCGGGCAGCTCCTGCCACTTCTTCTTGCCCTTCTGACTGCCCGTCTTGCCATGCGCGATGGCCTGTTGCTGCTGCTCCGGCGTCAGCGCCTGCCACTTCTGCTTGGCCTGGGCGGCATCCGTCTGCCATGTCTGCCCGAGCTGCTTCTGCTTCTCCGGGGTGAGGGACTCCCACTTCATCTCCGACTTCTGCCCGACTTCCTTGCCTCTCGACTTGATCCCGCC
Source organism: Candidatus Rokuibacteriota bacterium (assembly GCA_016179165.1). Classification (GTDB taxonomy): domain Bacteria; phylum Methylomirabilota; class Methylomirabilia; order Rokubacteriales; family CSP1-6; genus AR37. The sequence continues at coordinate 1,396 of JACORX010000118.1, forward strand.
CTTCGAGACCTGTGCGGAAACGGAAGACAGCGAGCCGAGGCCGCCGCTCACGAGAATGCAGCTCACCACACCCACAATCGCGACCAGCCGGATACGTCTTGTCGCCATAGTTGCCCCTCTCCTCATGGTGAATGCTGCGGGTGAACCCCTCTGTACGATCGTTTCCCCCGATGCCGCCCCTGCCGTAGCGTTGAGTGATCTGACGATCCGGTCGGTCAGCTCATTCACCCCTTCCGACACGTCAACGGAAGTCATTCTCGCGACGCATGGACCGTGGGCGGCCCTGTGGTTCTGAGTTTTGGTCGCCCCGACCGTCCCTTTCAGAGACGCCCCCACTCGTTCGACCCCCCTCCTCATACGGTCGCTCCGTGTCTGGGGCCTGCGATCACGCGGGGTGTCACACGAGTCGCTCGATGCGTTCAAGGATCTGCTCAAACACGCGCCGCGTCAAGTGGTCGGGCCGAGCAGGGGGAGCAGCTTCTCCCGCAGCAGCCGTTTCGCGAAATTGATGCGCGATTTCACCGTCCCGAGGGGGATCGCCAACAGGTCGGCGATCTCCTGGTAGGAGAGCTCTTCGGCACCGCTCAGGACGATGGCGATCCGGTAGTGCGGCGGGAGGGCGTCCACGGCGCGCCGCACGAGGGCCTGGCGTTCTCCCGACTCAAAACGCGACGCCGGATCGATGACGTCCGGCAAAGTGGCCTCGACCTCGGACGGGACGGCCGCCCGAGCCCGCCGGTGCAAGTGGTTGAGGCATAGGTTCACCGTGATCCGGTAGAGCCACGAGAAGATCGAGGCCTCCCCGCGGAAGCGAGGCAGCGCGCGGTAGGCGCGCACGAAGACTTCCTGGGCGATCTCCTCGGCCGCTGCTCCGTCGCCTACGACGCGGAGCGCCAGACGGTCGATCCGCGCGTAGTACTTGTCCATGAGAGCCTCGAAGCCGTTCTCGTCTCCGCCGAGGAACCGTTCGATCAGCTCGCGGTCGTCACCATCGTCGTCAACGCTTGGCATCCACGATTTCCACGCGCCGACCGTCCTTCAGCTTCGCCCGGCCCTGATCGATCACCGCGTCCCCCGGGGCCACGCCCGACACCACCTCCACCGCGTCCTCGCCCCGCAGCCCCGTCTTGATCTTCGTCAGGCTCGCCTTGCCATTCTTCACGACGAACACGGATTCGTCGTCGCCCTGCTGGAGGGTGACCGCGACCGGCACCGTAAGGGCCTGGGCCTTCTTTGCGATCACGAACCTGGCGCTCCCGGTCATGCCGACCTGGAGGACGTCTTTGCCGGAGCGTACCACCAGCTTGACCGCGTACCGTACGCGATTGGCCGGGTCGGGCGTCGAGGCCGCCGCAACCTCCCGCGGGGTGGCCTCGAAGGTCCGCCCCGGGAAGGCGTCGATTTGCACCGTCGCCGTCTGGCCGACGCGGATCTTCGCGATGTCGGCCTGATCCACGTCCGCCTGGAACTCCAAGGACCCCAGCTCGGCCAGCTCGGCGATGGCGGTGGACTGGGACGCCTGCCCGGGCGACCGCGCGTCCCGCTCCGCGACGACACCGCCCTCCTCGGCCAGCTTGCGCGTCACGACACCATTGATCGGCGAGACGATCATCGTGCGCGCTCGCTTCGCCTCGAGCATCGAGATGGCAGCCTTCCGATCCTCGATCTGCGTCTTGTACAGCTCGACCTGCCGCTGCGCGTTCTCCACATCCAGCCGCGCCGCAAACCCCTTCTCGTACAGGCGGCGGAAGCGGTTGAGATTCACCTCCGCGCTCGAGAGGTTCCCCTCCGCCAGCGTCAGGTTCCCGCGGTTTTGGGTCAGCTGGCCCCGCAGGTCCGAATCATCGAGCCTGGCACGCAACTGACCTTTCCGGACGCGGTCCTGCTCCTCGAAGTGGATCGAGGTGACCCGCCCACCCGGGTCCATGGTCACGAGCACGGTCCGTGACGATACCATGCCGCCGGACGCCGCGACCGTCTCCTCGATCGTTTGCGTGGACGGCGTGATCACCGTCACGCGCTCGGGCGTCTCGGACCCGAGATATCTGTAGGCCCCCACGGCGCCCGTCAACACAACCCCGACAATCAGCCACGTCCTCACGCCCGGCTTCATGCCTCTCGCACCTTAGTCATGTCGGAGCGCCTCGATCGGATCCATGCGCGCCGCCCGGTAGGCCGGGTACACACCAAAGAAGGTACCCACCGCAATCGAAAAGATGAGCGCCAGGCCCACCGCGAACGTGGAGATGCTCAGCGCGAACGTCGGAGACGCTTTCGAGACGACGACCGACCCGATGTAGGCGAGGGTCACGCCGAAGCAGCCGCCCATGAAGGACAGCAGGACCGCCTCGCTGAGAAACTGGATAAGGATGTCGGGCTCGCGCGCGCCCAGGGCCTTCCGCAGGCCGATCTCCCGAGTGCGCTCCGTCACCGACACGATCATGATGTTCATGATCCCGATTCCGCCGACCAGCAGCGACACACCCGCGACGCTGCCGAGCATCGCGGTGAAGATAAGGCTGATGGACTGGACCGTCTCCAGGGTCTCGCCCTGGCTCTTCACGCTGAATTGCTCGGGGAGGATCGTCTGGCCCACGATGCGTTTGGCCTCGGCCATGGCGGCCGGGATGTCATCCGGCTTCGGCACAGCGACGAAGATGAACGACAGCGCGCTCGTGCCGAAGATCCGCTGGGCCGTCGTGAGCGGGATGAAGATCTGATTGTCCATGTCGATGTCGAAAAGCTGGCCCTTGCTCTCCATGACGCCGATCACGCGGAATTTCTCGCCCGCAACCACGACGTCCTTCCCCAACGAGTCTCCGCTGGGAAACAGGGCGGTCTCGACAGTCCTCCCGAGCGCGGCAACCCTTCGGGCCAGCTCCAGGTCGCTCTTCTTGAGGAACGTTCCCTGCGTCGGCCGCCAGCTCCGCGCCTCCGGGAAGTTGGGCAGCGCCCCGCTCACGATGACACCGGCCTTCGCCTCGCGGCCATACCGGACGGCGGCCAGATTGTTGAGCACCGGGGAGACCACAACATGGAAGCTCGTCTCCTTCTGAATCCGCTCCGCGTGCGACAGTCGCAGCAGGCTGGGGCTCGCGGTCAGCGGCCCCCCTTTCCCCCGCCCCGGGGCGACCATGAAGAGATTCGAGCCGAGGCCCTCCACGAGCTTCGTCACCTCATGGCTCGCCCCGATCGAGATCGAGATGAGCAGGATGATGGCGGTGGATCCGATCGTGACCCCGAGCGTGGTCAGCGTGGAGCGCAGCTTGTTCGCCACGACGGCCTCGAGCGAGACCTGAGCGTGCTCGAGCAGGGTCATGCCGGCTCCGCGTCCGGTCGCACTTCGGCCACGCGGCGCTCGGCGACCACCTCGTCGCGTATCATCACGCCGTCCAGGAGGTGTACGATCCGCTCCGCGTGCTCCGCGAGCTCGCGGCTGTGGGTAACCATGATGATCGTCTTCCCCTCACGGTTCAGGCGCTCGATCAGAGCCATGATCTCCAGCCCTGATTTGGAGTCGAGGTTTCCGGTCGGCTCGTCGGCAAGCAGGATCCCCGGGTCGTTCGCCAGCGCACGCGCGATGGCAACGCGCTGCTGCTGGCCGCCCGATAGTTGGTTGGGCCGGTGCCGCACCCGGTCCTGGAGACCCACGTACTGCAGGAGCTCCAACGCGCGGGGCTTCCGGCGCTCGCTCGGGTAGCCGCTGTAGACGAACGGCAACATGACGTTGGCGAAGGCCGACGCCCGGGCAAGCAGGTGGAACGTCTGGAAGACGAACCCGATCTTCTGACTCCGGAGGATCGCCAGATCCGTCGGGCTCATGCTCGAGACGTCGACCCCACCGATCTCCAGCGTCCCGCTGGTGGGCCGGTCGAGACAGCCGAGGAGGTTCAGGAGGGTCGACTTGCCGCAGCCCGAGGGCCCCATCACGGCAATGAAGGCCCCCGGATCAACCGTAAGCGAAAGGCCGCGCAGGGCGCGGACCTCGATCCCCTCGAGCTGGTACGTCTTGACGAGGTCCGTGATCCTTACCATCGTCCCTTACCCACTACGAACTCCCACTTCATCCGCCCCCCGTCGGTGAGCCGGCCGCGGATCCTGTCGGCGCCGACGAGCCCACCCTGATATTCCTCAGCGACAATCCCTCGATTGTCTCCGAGGATGAAATAGTACCCGGGCTGAACCCTCGTCGCGGCAAGGCTCCAGCGCCCCTCGCCCACCCGGTGAGGCTCGTCCTGAAGCAGCCCGTTCAAGTAGAGCCGGCCGTTGCGCACTTCCACCTCGTCTCCGGGCACCGCGACGACCCGTCCCACGAACCTGGTGCGGGCCCGTGCGAGCACCGACAAGAAGCCCCGCTCCCGGCCCACTGCGACGTAGGCCACGATCTCATCCCGGTGAGGCGGCCGGACGAGGTAGGTCAGCTTGTCGAACGGCAGCGTGACGGCATCCCGGCGCGCCACGAAAGGTGCCACGCTCGGCTCCATCGCGCGGAGCGCGCCGGCCGGCACGAGCCCACGCTCAACAACCACAACGTGCTCGACCCAGGCGAAGACGCCGGACAGCGCCAGCGCCACGACGACCAGCCGGAACCAGCCCGCGCGCCCGCTCCACACTCTGATGGCCTCGAGCTTGAGGAGCAGCCCCCAAAGGGAGAGCAGGAAGGTGACGCCCACCCCCAGCGCGATCCAGCCGATGTCGAGTTCCCGGCGCCACTCCACAGGAATCAGCAGGATGGCGGAGCCGGTCAGGACCGTCAGGACGATGGCGGGAACCTGCGTGTAACCCCAAAGCGAGAACAGCTCGAGCCACCGCCCGGTGTGATGACCGGTGAGCCTGGCGCTCGTGTACACGATGGACACGACGAGGGCCGCCCAGGCGAGCGCGATCACGCAGTTGCCGGCCAAATACGCGGCGGTGCCACCGAGGGGGGCGAAGAGAATCTCGCCGATGAGGAGCGTGCGCGCGTAGTATCCGGCGATCCCGAGAATCGCGGAGACAGCCAGCGCTCGCCGCGCCAGGATCGTCTCCAGGGCGTCCCGGGGCTCCAGCATGAGCCCCTTGACGTCCACCCACATCGCGATCACGAACGACCGCCTCCTCGATCAGATCAGCCCGAGCAAGGAGAAGATCGCGATAGCATCCTCCTGCAGCCCGCCGAAGGTGATTGTCTCGGCCAGCGCGAGCAACCCGAGAAGCGCCCCCCCCAGCACCGGCAGCGCGCTTTCCGGGAGCTCCCACCACGCCCACCGGGCAGGTCTGTCGGCGCGGCGAAGCGCGGCGATACGTTCCTTGGCTCGGGCCCGCGCCTGCCACCGGTCCTCTGCGGGGGTGGCCAGGGCATCGGCGAGCAGCGCAGCGAGCCGGCGCAGCCGCGCGAGCTCCGTCCGGCAGCGGTCGCAGGCGCCGACATGCCGCTCGACGCGTGCCTGCTCCACGGCCGCAAGCTGCCCGTCGGCGTAGGCGCTCAACGACGCCGCGTCCACGTCGCACTCCGCCGTCGCGTTCCGCTCCCCAAACAGCCTAGAGATCCACACGATACCTCTCCAGCATCGCCCCCGTCGCCCGCTCGAACAAGACGATGATCTTGTTGTAATCGACGATGGTCTTCCACTCCTCCCGCTCGGCTGTCACCAGATCCCGCTGTACCTCGACCACCGTGCTCAGCGATACCATCCCCATCTGGAACTCATCCCGCGTGACATTCAGCCGCAGCTGGGCCTGCTCGCGGAACGCCCGCGCGGCCTCGATCACCTTGAATATCGACTGGATCTGATTCCCCAGCCGCTGGACTTCGAGCGCGATCGCCCGTTCGACGTTCTTCACGGTCAGTTCGGCCTTCTGGAGATCGAGCCCGGCCCTCTTGAGCTGGCTGTCGGCGGCGACGTTCCCAATGGGGTACGTCAGGTTCACACCAACCCTCCACGTCGGGTAGTTGCCCGAGAAGAGGTTCCCCAGGGCTGTCCCGTAGTCGCCGGCCGAGGCGCTGGTGGTGGACGACACGATACCGTTGACCGTGGTGGTCACTGTTTGCCCGCCGACGGCCAACGTGGTTGGTTCGCCCGCGAGGCCCATCAACCCGTAGCTCCCGAACAGGTTCAACTGCGGCAGGACCTGGTTCTTGGCGTAGCCGAGGACCACGTCCTTGTTCTTGAGATCGAGCCGGACCTGCGGCAGCTCGGGACGCTTCGCCAGCGCATCCTTCACAGCTTGCTCGATGTCGATACTCCGCGCATCGGCCGAAGGCTGGTCGAGAGGCACGATTTGCGGGCTGCCTCCGGCGGCGAAGTTGAGCAGGTCCTTCAGCCGGCTCCGAGTGTCTTGCAGCGCGTTCTGGGCCCCCAGGACATCTGCTTCGCGCTGAAGGACTGTCGCTTTCGCCTGGAGCAGGGCGGTCTCCGGCATCATCCCTTCGGACACGAGTTCCTCGGTCCGCTTCGCCAGGGCCCGGGTCAGGTCGAGCGCCCGGCCCCGAATTTCGAGGTCCTTGAACGTCATTGCAAGATCCCAGTACGTGTTCTCCGCGTCGGTCAGGGTATTGGCGACCTTGGCCTCGAGCTGATAGCGCGAGATCCCTGCGTTGTTCTCGCCGACCTTGATCCGCCACGAGTTCACGCTCGGGCCGAAGTTCTTGAGCAGCGGTTGTGTCAAGGTCAGGGTCAGGCTGCTCTGGTACACCGGGTTCAGCGTGAGGAACGCCGAGTTGCTGTCAATATGGCTGTTGGCGAAATCGAAAGACGCCGTTGCACCGCTGATAAGCTTGGCCCGGATCCCCGTGCTCCAGTTGGCAGTGTCGATCTGGGGCTCGGCGGTGCCGGACAGCGCGGTGCTCGAAAGGCTCGTGCTCTTGCTCCCGCTGGACTCCATCGAGAAGGCCGGATGGAAGGCCGACCGCTCGTTGGCGATGTCCTGCTCGATGATCCGGCTATTGAACCGCTCGACCTTGAGATCCCGACTGTTGAGCAAGGCCAGGTACGCGACGTCCTCCCTCGTCAGGTGCAGGGAATCCAGCGTCGTCCCGGGAAGCCCCTGGGCGCCAACGGGGGACGCCGCGCCACTCGATAGCAGCAAAACAGTCCAGGCCGCCGAGACCAGCGACCACACCCAGAAGTGACGAAGCCCTCTCAAGATCATGGTGCTCCTCCACGGTTAGACCATCGAAGGGCCAGCGGAGTTCGAACTCGGTGGGCCGCCTCCATCGGAGAGTGGGCCGCTCGCTCCTCTGGCGGCGCCTCCATGCCTCTTGGCAGTCCTCGGGGACGCGCCCGGCGGAATGCCAAGGGTCGGAGTATGGCAGACCCCCTTGAAGAGTGTCAAGTGACCCGCCGGCGCTGCCCCGCCGGCGCCGCTGGCGGGAGTTGGCGGGCGCGTATACACTCCTCTTCGTGACTTCGGACCAGGAGTCGATCGGGGCTTCGCCCCGGCGCAAGGAAGACCGGCGGCTCATCACGGGCGCCGGCCGCTTCGTGGACGACCTCTCCCACCCCGGCCTGCTCCACATGGCCGTGGTGAGGAGCCGCCATGCCCACGCCCGCATCATTAAGATAGACGTGGCGGCCGCCAAGGCCCTGCCCGGCGTGACGGCGGCATGGACGGCCGGCGACCTGCCCGAGATCAAGCGCTCCATGCCCGCGGCCTACGGCGGCCAGTACAAGGGTCGCGCCTTCGCCGTGCCCGTCCTCGCGCGCGAGCGCGTCCGCTATGTGGGCGAGGCCGTGGCCGTCGTCCTTGCCGGGAGCGCCTATGCGGCGGCCGACGGGGCGCAGGCGGTCGAGATCGAGTACGAGCCGCTGCCCGTCGCCGCGGATACCGAAAAAGCCGTGACGGCGAAGCCGCCGATTCACGACTGGCCCGACAACACCACGCTGCCCGTCGGCGCCCACTACGGCGACGTGGACACGGCGTGGATGAACTGCGACGTCGTGGTCAGCGAGAGGATCCGGCACCCGCGCATGGCCGGCGGCTTCATTGAGACGCGCGGGGCCCTCGCGTACCGCGACGCGGACACGGGCACGCTCACCGTCTGGTCCTCCACTCAGAACCCTTACTCCCTGCGCGATTCCCTCTCCGCGGTGCTCGAGCTGCCCGCCGAGCAGATCCGCGTCATGGTGCCCGACGTCGGCGGCGGCTTCGGCCCCAAGGGCTCGATCTATCCGGAGGAGATGCTGGTCGCCGCCGCCGCGCTCAAGACCGGCAGGCCCGTCAAGTGGATCAGCGGGCGCGGCGAAGACCTCGTCACCAGCGGCCACGACCGCGACCAGGTCCACGAGGCGAAGATCGGCTTCGCGCGGGACGGCACCATCGTGGCGGTGGAGGATTCATTCCTGGCCGATGTGGGCGCCTACCCCATCGAGGGCGAAGGGCTCACGCTCAACACGGTCAACCACTTCTGCGCGCCGTATCGCGTCAAGCACTTCAAGAGCCGGGGCAAGAGCGTGGTCACCAACAAGACGCTCAACGGCGCCTATCGCGGCGCGGGCCGGCCCGAGGCCAACTTCGTCATGGAGCGACTGATGGACATCGGCGCGCGACAGCTCGGCCTCGACCCGGCCGATCTCCGCCGCCGCAACCTCGTCCAGCCGTCGGAGATGCCGTACAAACCCGGCCTCATCTACAAGGACGGCACGCCGATCGCGTACGACCCGGCGGACTTCCCCGGTTCCTTCGACCGCGCGCTCTCGCTCCTGGGCTATGACGAGTGGCGCGGGCGTCAGAAGACGCAGAAGAACAGCACGCGCCGTCTCGGCATCGGCGTCTCCTGCTACGCCCAAGGCTCCGGCCTCGGGCCCTACGAAGGCGCGACGGTGCGCGTGGACCCGAGCGGCAAGGTTTACGTGTTCATCGGCGTGACCGCGCAGGGGCAAGGGCACGCGACGACGCTGGCACAGATCGCTGCGGCCGAGCTGGGCGCGAACTTCGAGGACGTGCACGTC
>JACORX010000094.1 GCA_016179165.1 Candidatus Rokuibacteriota bacterium
GCTGCGGGCGTCCACCAAGTTCGAGAGCCTGAAGCTCGAGGGCGATGAGAAGGTCGGCGCGCTGATCGTGCGCCGGGCGCTCGAAGAGCCGATCCGGCAGATCGTTGAGAACGCCGGGCTCGAGGGCAGCGTCATCGTCGAGAAGGTGAAGGCCGAGAAGGTCGTCACGCGCGGCTTCGACGCCGAGAGCCTCGAGTACGTGGACATGATTGAAGCCGGCATCATCGACCCGACCAAGGTCGAGCGTGTCGCGCTGCAGAATGCGGCGTCGGTGGCCTCTTTGCTGCTCACCACGGAGGCCCTGATCACCGATCTGCCCGAGGAGAAGCCCGCCGCGGCGCCCGCCATGCCGCACGGGGACATGTACTAGGCCGTTCGCAGAATCTTGCGGAGCGCGGCCCCTGCCGGTCAACCGGCGGGGGCCGTGTCTTTTTGTCCACGTCTTGACCGCTGCGCGAAGGCCACGCCATGATCGCCGCATGAGTTGTGTTCGAACGGCGCTTCTGGTATCGTCAAGTGCTTTCTGAGTGATCCATTGGAGTTGAGGGGGGTGAACAGTCTGTATCCGTACGAGATCCTGGTGATTGTCGATCCGCGGCCTACCGACGAGGAGGTCGCTGCGCTTCTGACCAAGCTCGGGGAAAACCTGAATGGCCTCGGTGCCGAGCTCGGCAAGGCCGAGAGTTGGGGCAAGCGCCGTCTGGCCTACGATCTGCGGAAGCAGCGCGAGGGCACCTACGCCGTCCTCGAGTGCTCGGCCGAGCCGGCCACCATCAAGGAATTCGAGCGCCAGCTCCGGCTGAACGAGCAGGTGCTTCGCTTCATGACGACGCGCGTGCCGGTCAAAAAGCGCGTCCGTGGAACGCCCAAGCGGGAGCCCGCGGCCGTCGAGGGGAGCGCCTGATGGCGAGTCTCAACAAGGTGTTCCTGATGGGGAACCTGACGCGTCCCCCGGAGCTCCGGTATACGCCGAGCGGCACCGCTGTTGCGGACCTGCGCCTGGCGGTGAACCGTAACTACACCACGCAGAGCGGCGAGAAGCGCGAGGAGACTTGCTTCCTTACGGTGGTGGTATGGGGCAAGCAGGCGGAGAGCTGCGGCGAGTACCTCGACAAGGGCAGCCCGATCATGGTCGAGGGGCGGCTGCAGACGCGGGACTGGGAGACGAAGGACGGACAGAAGCGCAACGTCGTCGAGGTCGTCGCGGAGCGTGTACAGTTCATGGGACGGAGCAAGTCGGCGGCGGGCGCCCAAGGGGCGCCGGAAGCCGTGGAGGCATCAGCAGCCGAAGGGGAAGACGAAGTCCCCTTCTAGGAGGATAGGAACATTCCGCCAGCGAGCAAGCCAGTCAAGAAGCGCCGGTTCGGCCGGCGCAAAGTTTGTAAGTTCTGCATGGACAAGGTGCAGCTGATCGACCACAAGGACGTCCGCCGGCTGAAGAACTTCGTATCGGAACGGGGCAAGATCACCCCGCGGCGGATCTCCGGCAGCTGCGCCCGTCACCAGCGCCAGCTCACGCGCGCCATCCGGCGGGCGCGAACGGTGGCGCTGCTGGCCCAGATCTCCGAATAGCGATGAAGAACATCCTGCCATGAAGATTATCCTAATGGACGACGTGCCTGCGCTCGGGCGCCGCGGCGAGATCCGGGACGTCTCTGACGGCTACGCGCGCAACTACCTCCTGCCGCACAAGCTGGCGCTCCACGCGACGGCGGCCAACCTGAAGAATCTCGATCAGATCAAGGCGAGCCAGGACGCGGCGACGGCAAAGCTCACGGCCCAGGCTCACGAGCAGGCCCGGGCCATCGAGGCGCTGCACTTCACCCAGGCCCGCCAGGCCTCCGACGAAGGGCGCCTCTTCGGCTCCATCGGCAAGGCGGATGTCGCCGCGTTCCTCTCCCAGCACGGGGTCGCGGTCGAGCGGCGGCGGATCGTGCTTGACGAGCCCATCAAGAGCGTGGGGGACTTCACCGTGCCCGTTCGGCTCCACGCCGACGTGACCGGGCAGCTCAAGGTCTCCGTCACCCGCGAGTAGCCGTGGCAACCCTTGCCGATCTGCTTACCTCCAAGATCCCGCCGCACAGCCTGGAGGCGGAGCGGGCGGTGCTGGGCGGGATGCTACTGGACCGGGAGAGCCTGCCGAAGGCCGTCGAGCTCCTCAAGCCCTCCGACTTCTACAAGGAGGGCCACCGCAAGATCTTCGACTCCATGCTCGCGCTCTTCGAGCGTAACGAGCCGGTCGACCTCCTGACGGTCTCGGAGGATCTGCGCCGCCGGAGCGATCTCGACGAAGTCGGCGGGCCCGCGACGCTGGGCGCGCTCGTGGAGGAGGCGGCAACGGCGGCCCACCTCCTCTCCTCCGGCGGCATCGTCCGCGAGAAGGCCGTCCTGCGGGATCTGATCCGCATCGCCACCGAGATCATCGGCAAGAGCTACGAAGGCCGGGACGACGTCGAAAAGGTGCTGGACGACGCGGAGCGGCTCATCTTCCAGATCTCCGAGCGGCGCATGCAGGGCACGGCGATCCCGGTGCGGGCCATCCTCAAGGGCACCTTCGAGCAGATCGAGAAGCTCTATGACCAGAAGGAGCACATCACCGGCCTGGCGACGGGGTTCGGCAAGCTGGACGAGATGACCTCCGGCTTCCAGTCGAGCGATTTCATCATCATCGCGGGCCGGCCGTCCATGGGTAAGACGGCCTTCGCGATGAACATTGCCAAGTATGCCGGCGTCCGGAACCACAAGCGGGTGCTCGTCCTGAGCCTCGAGATGTCGAAGGAGCAGCTGGTGCAGCGGCTGCTCTGCGCGGAGGGCCGCGTGGACTCGCACAAGGTTCGCACCGGCTACCTCGACACGCGGGACTGGACCAGCCTGACCAATGCCGCCGGGAGGCTGGCGGAGGCCCCTATCTTCATCGACGACTCGCCGGCGCTCTCGGTGCTCGAGGCACGCGCCAAGGCGCGACGCATGAAGGCCGAGCACGGTCTCGACATGATCGTCATCGACTACCTGCAGCTGATGCGCGGGCGCAACCCCGAGAACCGCCAGCAGGAGATCTCAGAAATCTCGCGCTCGCTGAAGGCGCTGGCCAAGGAGATCGACGTGCCCGTCGTGGCGCTGTCACAGCTCTCGCGGGCGGTGGAGAGCCGCCAGAGCAAGGAGCCGCAGCTCTCCGACCTGCGCGAATCGGGCGCGCTCGAGCAGGACGCCGACCTGATCCTCTTCCTGTACCGCCCCGACCGCTACGGGCTTCAGAAGGAAGAGGACGAGCGCATGGCCGACGTCATCATCGGCAAGCAGCGGAAC
>JACORX010000095.1 GCA_016179165.1 Candidatus Rokuibacteriota bacterium
CCTCAGGGACGGCGGCGGCAAGCGCCGGAACCAGGTCCGCGCGCTCGCCGAGGCGAAGCTGCGGGACATTGACCGGAAGCTGGCCCGACTGCAGGCGATGCGCAGCGCTCTCTACGGCCTCCTGGATGCCTGCGCGTGTGGCAAGCGCCCGAGTTGCCCCATCCTCGAGGCGTTGAACGATTCCGAGGAAACGTCAACGGCCCAAGGGGGACCAACCGATGATGGCTAGGAAACGTCACGCCGGTCCGACCATTGCGGTCCTTGCCGCCGTTCTACTGGGCACTCTTGGCCTCGCGGCCACCGCATGCAACCGCCAGGAGACACCGCGTCCGAGCGCCGCCGAGGAGGCCAACATGAAGACGGTCATCATCCCCATCGAGGGCATGTCGTGCTCCGCGTGCGCTGCGCGCGTCAAAAAAGCCCTCACCTCCATCGACGGCGTCTCGGAAGTCGAGGTCAACCTCGCGGACCGGAACGCGCGCGTCCGCTTCGCGCCGAGCAAGCTCTCTTCCGATCGCCTGGTCGGCGCGGTCAACGGCTTGGGCTATCACGCGAGCGCGCCCGCGGAGGCGGCCTCCAAGGAGATCAAATGACGCTCGACGAATTCCTTCGCCAGTTCGGCGCCGGCCTGGGTGGCGGCCTCTCGCTCGTCGGCCTCGGGGTCGTCTTCCTGGCGGGCATCGTCGCCAGCGCCGTCTGTCCCTGCACGCTCCCCGTCGGCCTCGGCATGGCGAGCGCGGCCGGCGCCTCCGAGGCCGAAGTCCGGCGGAGCGGGCTGAAGATCGCCTCGGCTTTCTTCGCCGGCATCGTCATCAACCTGACCCTCCTCGGCGCGCTCACCGGGAGGCTGGGAGCGCTCGCGACGGAGAGGTTCGGTCGCTGGTGGGCGCTGGGCATGGCGATCCTCTCTCTCGCCGCGGCCGTCCTCGCCTTCTGGGGACCGCGTTTCAAGGTCAGCCAACTCGCGGGCTGGAGAAGGCCGGGGCTCACCGGGGCGTTCGGCTACGGCTTCCTCTTCAGCCTCGGGACCTCGGTCGCGCCCCTGTTGCTCTTGCTCACGGTCTCGGCCGCGAAGGGGAGCCCGGCCACGGGGCTCATCCTCGCGTTCACCTTCGGCCTCGGACGAGGGCTTCCATTCCTGCTCGCGGGAGTCGTCGCGAGCGCAATCACCGGTTTCACGCGCCTCTCCACCTGGCGCCGAACCGTACAAGTCATCAGCGGGTGTGCCCTGCTGCTGGTGAGCGGCTACTACGCGAACACGTTCGCGGCGCTGCTTTAGGATGGTCCGGCGACATGTGCGGCGGACCCGACGGGGGTTCGGGGGGCAGCGGAGGAGCGCAGCGCAGCGAGCACCGCTCGGGCCCCCCGAGGACAATAGGAGAACGAGTCATGGCAACCGAAACCGTCCAGATCAAAGCCTCCGGGATGATGTGCTCCTTCTGCACCATGAGCGTCGAGAAGGCGCTCAAGAGGCTGCCCGGCGTGAACAGCGTGCTCGTGAACCTCGTGCATGGCGTCGTGCTCGTCGAGGCCGACACGTCCAAGACGAGCAAGAAGACGCTCGCGGACAGCGTGAACGCCCTCGGCTACCCGGTGTCCGAGACGCGGCAGCAGCAGCTCGCGAAGGACCAGGCCTTCTACAAGATGGTGCGCTGGCGCGGGCTCCTCGGGCTCGCGCTCGCGGCGGCCTGTGTGCTGGTCGACCCCGTGAACCTCTTCGGCCTGCCGGCGCGCGTTCGCGGCGTCTTCAGCCTCGCCCTGGCGCTCTTCGTCCTCATCTGGGTCGGCAAGCCGGTGCTCATCCGGACGCTCGCGGCCGTGCGGAAGGCGGTCATCAACGCGAACGTGCTCCTGTCGACGGCCGCGTGGGGCTCGCTCGTCGTCGGAGCCCTGTCGCTGGTCGATCCGCGCTGGCCGAACTTCCTGCCAGTCGCGACGTGGCTCATGGCGCTGCACATCTTCTCCAACTACTTCAAGCTCGGCACCAACCTGAAAGCCGCCGAGGCGGTGCGCGGGCTGCTCTCCCTCCAGCCCCCGCGCGCGCGCGTGTTGCGGGGCGGCGCGGAGGTCGACGTCGACGTCAAGCAAGTCTCGAAGGGTGAGACCGTCCTCGTGCGCCCCGGGGAGCGGATCCCGCTCGACGGCGAGGTCGGACGTGGACTCGCCAGCGTCGACGAGTCGAGCTTCACCGGAGAGTCCGTGCCGGTCGCAAAGGAGCCCGGCAACGCCGTTATCGGCGGCACGCTGAACGTCGACGGAGCCCTCGAGATCGTCGTGACGAAGGTCGGCGAGGACAGCTTCCTCTCCCAGCTCGTCCGTCTCATGAGCCAGGTCTCGGACCGCAAGGTGCCGCTCGAGCTCCTCGCCGACCGGCTCATGAACTACTACGGCCCGGTCGTGCTCGTGCTCGGTGGCCTCGCCTTCGCGGGCTGGGGCATCGCGACCCACGAACTCGTCACGGCCGCGACCATCGCCCTGGCGACGGTCATCATGGGCTATCCGTGCGCCCTCGGCATGACCACGCCGATGCTCGCGGCGATCGCGGGCGGCAAGGGCATCACCATCGGCCTCCTGGTGAAGTCCGGCGAGGTCTTCCACCAGCTCTCGCGGGTGGACACGGTCGTGTTCGACAAGACGGGAACGCTCACCTACGGCCGCCCGACGGTGACCGAGGTGGTTCCGCTCGGCGTGAGCGAGGAGGACCTCCTTCGCTGGGCCGCGAGCGTCGAAGTGAAGTCCGAGCACCCCCTTGGGCGCGCCATCGCGTTCTTCGCCGAAGCGAAGGGGATCGCACCTCGGGAGGTAAGCGAGTTCCGGTCCACGGCGGGCCAGGGCGTCACCGGCAACGTGGACGGCACGAAGCTCCTCATCGGCAACACGCGGTTTCTTTCGCAGAGCGGTGTCGAGATCCCGGTGGAAGCCAAGCAGGCGATGGATGAGCTTTCGGCCGCGGGCAAGACCACCGTGCTCGTCGCGCGCGAGGGCAACGTGATCGGCGTCGTCGCGCTTCAGGACACGCCGCGGCCCGGGACCACCGAGCTCATCTCAGACCTCAGGGACCTCAAGCGCGAGGGCTATAGCACGCTGCTCTTCACCGGCGACTCCGAGCCGGTGGCGCGGAGCATCGCGAAGACCATCGGCGTGGACGAGGTCCGCGCGCATCTCCTCCCGGCCGACAAGGTGTCGGAGATCGAGAAGCTCCAGAAGGCGGGCCGGCGGGTCGTCATGGTCGGCGACGGCATCAACGACGGCCCGGCGCTGCTCCAGTCGGACGTCGGCATCGCCGTCGGCGCCGGCACCGACGTGGCCATCGAGTCGGCTGGCGTCATCCTGCTGGGCGATCGCATCCGGGACATCGCCGGCGCGCTCGTGCTCGGCAAGGCGAGCTACCGGACGATGCAGGTCAACGTGGGGCTCGCGGTCGTCGCGAACGTGATCGGCATCGCGCTCGCGGCGGCCGGGCTCATCACCCCGGTCTTCGCCATCGCCTTCATCCTGACGAGCATCTTCGCGATCCTCGGCAACACGCTGCGGATCCGCGCCATCAAGCTCCGGAGCGAGGCGGCGCCCGAGATCGAGAAGGCGGCGCTCGCGGAGACCGAGTTCGCGGTCCCGGCCATGGTCTGCGACGGCTGCGCCGAGAAGATCACGGACGCGCTCAAGGACATTCCTGGGGTCCGCGAGATCAAGTCCAAGGTGGCGCAGAAGCACGTCGTCGTGCGCTACGAGCCGGCGCGCGTCGGTCGAGACGACTTGAAGGGCGCGCTCGACAAGGCGGGTTACAAGGCCGTGGAGGCGTGAAGCGATGGAACGGGAACATCCCACCGAGCTGGTCGACCGCCGCGTGGAGGATGGCCTCCAGCGAGGCCGCGCGGTCGAGGTCGTCTTCGACGGACGTCGGATACCGGCGTTCGAGGGGGAGACCGTTGCCGCCGCGTTGCTCGCCGCCGGAACCCGGGTGCTCCGCACCACGGCGCGCTACGCCGCCCCCCGCGGGCTCTACTGCGGGATGGGCGTCTGCTTCGAGTGCGTGATGACGGTCGACGGCCGGCCGAACGTGCGCACCTGCCAGACACAGGTAGCGGACGGGATGCGCATCGAAACCCAGAAAGGAGAAGGACAATGGACTCTCGACATCGGATCGAAGTCTTCACCGAAGGATGCTCCTCCTGCGAAGGAGCCATCGCCTACGCACACGAGCTCGCCTCCTCTTCCGCCGACTACGAAGTGCGGGTGTGGGACGTGAAGCAGGCGGACGGTTCGGCGC
>JACORX010000096.1 GCA_016179165.1 Candidatus Rokuibacteriota bacterium
CCGAGGAGGCGTCCAGCGTCTTGTGCGCGCCCTCGCCGTGCGTCAGGTTGCGGATCGCCGCCACCACGTCGTTCGACTTGGCGTCGATCACCTCGTGCGCGCCGAACGCCTGGGCGAGCTTGCGCCGCTCGGGCGCGATGTCGATGGCGAGGACGCGTGCGCCCATGGCGACGGCAAGCTGCGTCGCCGACAAGCCCACCGGGCCCTGGCCGAAGATGGCGATCGTCTCGCCGCCCTGTAGATTGATCCGTTTCAGTGCGCCCCAGGCCGTGCCGGTGCCGCAGGAGATCGCCGCGCCCGTCACGAACGAGAGCGCGTCCGGCAGCGGCACCAGCGTCGACACCGGCACCTTCATGTATTTGGCGTGTCCGCCGTGACCGCCCGAGCCGTAGACCACCGGACCCTCGAGGCACATCTGCGTCCAGCCCCCCCGGCAGTGCTTGCAGTTGCCGCAGCCGTCATAGTGGTGGTCCATCACGCGCTGGCCGACCCGGGCCTCCTTCTCGGTGACGCCGGCGCCCACCGCGGCGACGATGCCGCAGGGCTCGTGGCCGGCGATCATGCCGGCCTCCCGCTTGATGCCGCCGGTCACAGCCCCGCCGGCCGGCTGGGCTGAGGCGCGATAGTTGTGCAGGTCGCTACCGCACATGCCCGACGCCTTGATCTCGAGGATCACGTCTCTGGCTCCTGGTGTCGGATCGGAGAACTGCCTGAGCTCCAGCTTCCGATCTCCGAGAAAAACGACGCCTTTCATAGTTTCCTCCGGTGCTTGGGTGTTCGTGTGATTTCCTGGAGCCAAGATGGCATCAAGCGAGACCGGACAAGGGCACCAACCGCATGACGATCACCCCCATGGACGAGTGTGGTCAGGGGCTCTGGGTCGACCTGGGTCGCATGAGGAACGCCTGGAGCCTGTCGAGACGCGTGCGCATCTCGTCTCTCAGCTGGGCGCGCCCGATGGCCCGCTTCAGCTGGTTCCCCAGACCGAGCACCTCATCGGTCGAGACCCGATTGATGGAGAACACCAGGGTTCCATCTCGGTGCGCGAAGGCGCCGGTGAGGATCTCGTTCGCATTGAACGAATGCCCCACGTAGAAGTAGCGCTCGACGTGAACGATCGAGCCTGAATCTGCCGCGACAATCCGATGGAGCAGGCTCACGTGCGGGCGCCGCTGGATGCGCCGCTTGATCCAGTAGAAGTGGTTGACCATCTGCGGGGGCTGGGCGGCCGGGTATCGCAGCAGCGCCGCGTGGAGCTCCGGGCCAAGGCGGGCGAGGCGTTCGGCGTCGGCAGCGGCCAGCCGCAGATCGACCACCGGGTCGGTGACGGCGCCGCCGGTCCGTGCATAGGGGGCGATCGCGGCAAGACCGCCTTGCCGATAGGCCTGCACGCGCTGATGGAGGAGCCGCCGGTAGGCGCCCGAGCCAATCTCAGCCGCCGCGGTCTTGGCGGAGCTATCCGCAGTTCCCCTGACCGCACGAAGCGCCTCGATCTCGGCCGACGAGAGGTTGAAGCGTGTTCCGGGTGAAACCACGAGGAGGCCTTCCGCCTCTTCTCGCTCGCCCCGGGAGAATCGCGGTCCCACCAGGTTCTCAGTGGGCGCCTCGTCCGGCACCGCGCCGAAGTCGGAGATGGAATCATCCTGGGCGATCAGCTGCCCCGAGGCCAGATAGTCGGCGATCTCACCCATCGGGACCGGCAGGATCATGGCGAAGCCGACGGCGAGCTCTCTCTCGCTGTTCTCGGTGACGGAATAGGAGACAACCTCGCCCCGGACGAGACGGCGGCGCTGCTCGGCGGAAATCGGAAGGAGGTCCTGCACTTCGTTGACGACCGACGTCTCGGCGGCCGGTGCGATGCCCGGAGCCACAAGGTCCGTGAGCAGGCTGATCGCGAGTAGACCCGCCGCACCGGCCCGGCTCGACCGCCTCATGGGGTCGATTATGACGCATCCGACGAGGTGCGTGGCGGGAGTCCTTACGGTATTCTCCTGGCAGGCTACAGAACCAGAATGTACACTCGATGCATGCGTGTTCGGGCGTCCACCATCTTCAAGACGATGTCGCTTGCGGCCGTGGCGGGAGTCCTTCTGGCAGCCGGCGCCGCCGAGGCCGAGCCCGCGCGCTTCCGCATCCAGCCCGAGGCCAGCGACGTGGGCTTCAAGGCCACGTCGCGGCTGATGGACGCGGACGGGAAGTTCTCGCGCATCACGGGCGAGGTGATGCTGGATCCCAAGGATCCCGCGACGGCCATGATCACTCTGTCGATCGAGTCCGCCTCCATCGACACGGGCATCGGCATGCGGGACACGCATCTGCGCAGTGCGGATTTCCTCGACGTGGCGCGCTTCCCCACGATGACCTTCGAGAGCCGGCGGGTGGAGGTGGAGGGTCGCCGGGCAAGGGTGACCGGCCAGCTCACGCTGCACGGGGTGACGCGGGAGATCGTGGTGCCGGTGGACGTCCAGTTCTCCGAGAGCGCGCTGGTGGCGACCGGTGAGTTCAAGCTCAACCGCCGCGACTACGGCATCAACTACTCGTCGTTCTTGAACCCGATCGGCAACACCGTCCACGTGACCTTCACGTTCCGCGCCCGGGCGTCCTGAGGCCACCTCAGACGCCCAAAGTGCCATCCGGCCCGTGATCGCCGGCCCGGCCCAGAACCCCCTCTCGGACGCCTCTCAGACGGGCATCGCCCACGTCTCCCGTCCCCCGGAGAAGCTGGCCGTCCAGACCAGCGCCGGGTCGGCCGTGGACCGGACGTTCGGGACCGAGCCGCCGTCCAGGCTTTCGTATCCGGCCGGCACATAGAGCGTGAAGTCCAGCGCCCGTTCTTGCCCCTTCCGCACCCCGGACACGTACCTCTCCACACAGCCGGGGCTGGGCTGGGTGCGGATGCCGCCGGTGTGTCGCCCGCCGTTCTGGCTCAGATCGGCGTACCGGAACGTCAGCCCGTACAGGCTGGGGAAGCCGACCTCGTCCGGGAACCGCGGGCCGTAGAGGGCGCAGCCCAGGTACGTGTACCAGGCGAGCTGGAAACTCGGCCACTTCCCCCTGCCCCAGGAGAGGCCGGAAAGAAACCGGTCCGGAGACTCGGAGTCCTGCTGTGACATCCGGTACGCGGTCATCATGGCCCTGCCGTAGAAGTAGTCCCGCAGGAGGCTGTGCCCGCTTCGGTTCCACGACGCCTCGGCACACCGAAGCAATGTCGTGGCCGCCTTGAAGGGACCGGACAGGTACCCCAGCGGCTCCGTGGCCATCCTGGTCCGCGCGTCGCCGCCCACTCGGAGCAGGGGTCCAAACATTCCGCTCTTGCCGAACTCCTCATACGTCACGACGCCGTCGCCGTCCGCGTCGAAGGACTCGAGGAACTGCTTCTTGAGCGACGAGCCCGCCAGCCGGTCCACGGAATCGAGATAGGCGAAGGCCGTCCGCTGCAGATCCCAGGGCAGCTTGAAGGCGTCGAAGTAGAG
>JACORX010000097.1 GCA_016179165.1 Candidatus Rokuibacteriota bacterium
CTTCGATGGCCATCATGACCTGGTCGCGCACGGCCGTGATCAGGTCGGACTGGGTGCTGGGGTCGAAGCCGCCCGTGTCCACTACAGTCGCCTGCCAGCGCTCGAAGACCGTGGTGCCGTAGAGCCGGTCGCGGGTCACGCCGGGCACGTCGTGGACGAGGGAGCGGCGGCGGCCGACCAAGCGGTTAAAGAGCGTGGACTTGCCCACGTTGGGCCGGCCGACGAGAGCGATGACGGGACGGATCACGACGCGGCCGGCCGCTCAGCGGCCGAGGAGGGCGGCGGCGAGCGCGCTTGGTGTGGTCTCGACGGGCCGGACGGGCACACCCAGCTTTGCCGTGAGATCGGCGGGTGAGAGGTCGTCGAGGAAGACCCCTGCCCCGTCGCGAATAGCCACCGCGGGAACGAGGACCGCGTCCCCGAGCGGCAGCCCGGCGAGCTGCGCCGCGATGTCCTGACCGGTCAGGAGCCCGGCGACGCCGATGCCGTGGCCGAACCAGTCGTTGACGACCGGCGCCAGCTCGACGTGCAGGCCCCGAACGCTGATGCGATCCAGGAGTCGCCGCATGCTCGGCGCGAACATTGAACCAGTGACGACGGTTACCCCGCGCTCTCGACCCACACGCCCGGGAAGCCGGCGCGCCGCGCCCGCGAAGCCATCGCTGAAGCGCCGAACGAGGCCGATTCCGTCCTCGATCACCGGGAAGCCTTCGTACGCGGCAGACGCGGGCATCGGCCGTCCCGCCTCCAGGTACACTTCGTCCGACGCCCAGACGAACCGCGTGCCCAGCGTGTCCAGAAACTCCCGCTGCCATACTTCGATAGTCCGCGCCAACTCGCCCGCTTCGGCGGGCGTCAATGTCCGGAGCTCCGGCAGTCTCTCGCGGTGCCTCGTCAACCCTACGGGGACCACGGCGGCGGTGGCGACGTGTGGGTGGAGGCGGGCCAGCTCGCGCACCGAGCGCTCGAGTTCGGCGCCGTCGTTCCAGTCGGGCACGAGGACGATCTGCGAGTGCATCACGATGCCCGCCTTGGCCAGGCGCTCCATGACGGGTAAGATCTCGCGGCGAACGCGCGGCCGGCCGAGGAGGCGGTGGCGGAGGTCGGGATCGGTCGCGTGGACGGAGACGTAGAGCGGCGAGAGGCGCTGCTCCTCGATGCGCCGAAGCTCGTCCTCGTCCAGATCGGTCAGGGTGATGTAGTTGCCGTGGAGGAACGAGAGCCGGAAGTCGTCGTCCTTGACGTAGAGGCTCTTCCGCATGCCGCGCGGCAGCTGGTGGATGAAGCAGAACACGCACTTGTTGCTGCACGTATCGATCTCGCCCGGGCGGGGCGCCTCGAGATCGAGGCCGATGTCGGGTCCCGTCCGACGCAGGACGGCGGTTCGCGTTCGCCCCTCCCGCTCGACCGACAGCCTCAGCTCGGCCAGGCCGGTATGAAAGTGGAAGTCGACGACGTCCCTGAGCCGCTCCCCGTTGATCGCCACGATGCGGTCGCCTACGCTGAGCCCTGCCCGCGCGGCAGGCGTCCGCTGCCGCACGGCCGCCACGACCACGCCGCCCCGGCCGGGCTCAGCGCAGCCGGTCATGCCTGCTCAGCGCAGCTGGTCATGTCGGATGCGCGGCGACCCCGCCACCAGGGGATCGTCCGCCGGCGGGTTCAGCTGCTTGAGCCCCTGCACAAGGTACTGGAGTCCCGAGGCGACGGTGAAGAACGCGGCTACCCAGGCCACCCCCTTCGGCAGAGATATTAGCATCTTGAAATAGAACGCGAGCATTGCGGAGAGGACCGTCGCCATCTGGAAGAGGGTCGAGGCCTTTCCGAGCCAGCTGGGTGTCGGATGCACGGTGCCCCCGGCGACGTGGATGACGAGGACGCCGACGCTCAGCATGAGGTCACGGCTGACCACCACGGCTGCGATCCAGAACGGGATGACCTTGAGGTATGTCAGGGTGATGAAGGCGGACGTGAGGAGGAGCTTGTCCGCCACCGGATCGAGGAAGGCGCCAAGCCGCGTCTGCCGTCCCCGCGTCCGCGCGATGTAGCCGTCGAGCAGGTCAGTTAGGCTCGCCGCGCAGAAGACGAGGACGGCCCATCCTGCCCGCCGGTATACGAGCAAGGTCACGAAGACCGGGATGAGCAGGATGCGGAGCGTCGTCAGCCAGTTTGCGAGTCCCATGAGATCATCCGCTGCGGACGAGACACAAGTTTACCATTCCGGGCGACCCCGCCGGCGCGAAACTACTCCCCCTCAGCTCCTCTGGTGGCTAGCTGGTCACCCGGTAGGCCTCGACCCCCGGCAGCAGCCGGGGCGGCAGCTCGACGTCGAGGTGGATCCCGTCTGCGCCGTCCGAGCGCCCCAGGACGCGGCCACGCTCATAGCAGCGCGCGAGCGCCGTACCGTCCCGGTACGGAATGATCAGGGTGACGCGCTCCACCCCCGGGCGCAGCGCGCTCTCGATGCGGTCGAGCAGCGCCTCCACTCCTAGGCCGGTCCGGGCCGAGAGCGCTACGCCCTCGAACCGGTCCACGAGCGCACTGACCGCCCCGTCCCCATCCAGACGATCCACCTTGTTGAGCGCCACGACGGTCGGGCGGGGGCCGAGCTCGAGCTCGGACAGGAGCGAGTCCACCGCCAGCATCTGCTCGTCGAGGCCCGGATGGCTGGCGTCCACCACGTGGACGAGGACGTCCGCCTCCCCCAGCTCTTCGAGGGTCGCCTTGAATGCCGCCACGAGCTGGTGGGGAAGCTTGCGAATGAAGCCGACGGTGTCCGTCAGGATGAACGGAGCGTGAGCGTTCCGGGAGCAGAGCCGCGCCGCCGGGTCGAGGGTCACGAAGAGCTGGTCCGCGGCCGCGTGCTCCGCGCCCGTGAGTCGGTTGAGGAGCGTGGTCTTGCCCGCGTTGGTGTAGCCGACAAGGGCCACCACGGGCACGCCGGCGGCCTTCCGCCGGTGGCGCAGCAGCTTGCGGTGCACGCGCACGCGCCCCAGCTCCCCGCGGATCTTCTCGATCCGGTGGCGGATCATGCGGCGGTCGGACTCGTGCTGGGTCTCGCCGGGGCCCCGGGTGCCGATGCCGCCCCCGATCCTCTCCAGGTGCTTCCACTGCCCCACGAGGCGAGGCAGAAGATAGGACAGCTGGGCGAGCTCGACCTGGAGCTTGCCCTCCATAGTCCGTGCCCGCTGGGCGAAGATATCGAGGATGAGCGCGGTGCGATCGATGACCTTGAGCCCGAGCGAGCCGCCGAGGTTGCGCTCCTGCACGGGTGAGAGCGCGTCGTCGGAGATCATGAGGTTGGCGCCCTCGCGCTCCGAGAAGGCCCGAAACTCGTCCACCTTGCCCTTGCCGAAATAGAGATTGGGCGTGGGCGCGAGCCGCTCCTGGGTGACGCGGCCCACGACGAGAGCCCCGGCCGACTCGGCGAGGCGGCCCAGCTCGTCCAGGGATTCTTCGACTTCGTACCGGCGCTGCCTCGGCAGCCGCAAGGCCGCCAGGAGCGCCCGTTCCCTCTTCCTCACGCGATCCATCCCTCCCGCAAGATGTGCTTGTGGATGCACTCGGCGGCGCCCTCGACGCCGCCCACCTCGTCCACGTCCAGCCATTGTATCGCCGGCTCCCGCGCGAACCATGTCATCTGGCGTTTCGCGTAGCGCTGGGTGTCGCGGACCATGAGCCTGAGCGCCTCGGCCGGAGACAGGCGGCCCCTCGCGACCTCGGCCCACTGGCGGTAGCCTATGCCCGCCATGCCGGGCGCGGTCTCGTCGTGGCCGGAAGCCAGGAGGCGCCGCACCTCTTCCATCATCCCACCCGCCAGCATGCCTCGGGCGCGTTCCTCGAGACGCCGGTTGAGGGCGACGCGTTCCTGGCGGAGCCCGAACATCAAGACGTGCCAGGGCGTGGTCGCCCGCGCCCAGCCTCCGACCGAGGTAGCCCCGCGATCGTGCTTCTCGATCGCCCGGATGACCCGGACCTTGTCGTTGGGGTGGAGCCGAGCCGCGCGCTCGGGATCGAGGGCTCTGAGGCGTTCGTAGAGGGCCGCAGGCCCCTGCGTCCTTGCGATCTCCCCCATCTGAGCCCGCGCTGCCGGGTCGGCGGCCGGCGCCGGATCGAGTCCGCGCAGGAGCGCCCGTACGTAGAGGCCGGTGCCCCCCACGACGACCGGGAGTCGGCTGGCCGCGCGAATCGCCTCGATCGCCTGCGCCGCATCCAGCCGGAAGCGGGCCGCGTGGTAGCGCTCGCCGGGCTCGATCAGATCGAGGAGATGATGTCTCACGGCCTGGCGCTCCTCGGAGGTCGGCTTGCCTGTCGCGGCGTCCATGCCACGGTAGACTTGACGCGAGTCGGCGCTTACGACCGCCATCGGGACGCTCTGGGCGAGGCGCGCGGCGACAGCGGTCTTCCCCACCCCGGTGGGGCCGACGATCACGAGGAGCGGCGGGGCGCCTACCATGTCCGCCTGAGCTCCCGCTTGATCTCCTTGAGAGACAGCCGCGAGACGATGGGCCGCCCGTGCGGACAGAAGTACGGGGTCTCAGTGGCCGAGAGGTCCGCGAGCAGGCGCACCATCTCCTCGCGCTGCAAGGGGGCGTGCGCCTTGATTGCGGCGCGGCAGGCGACGAAGGCCAGCGCCCGTTCCACGAGGGGTGCCCGCTGTGCCCCGGCAGGCGAGCCCACTTCGTCGAGCAGTCCTTCGATGAGTCGCTGGGGCTCCTCGGCTTTGAGGAGCGCGGGCACGGCGCGCAGGAGCGCGCTCTGGCCGCCGAAGCCTTCGAGGTCGAAGCCCAGGACCTCGAGGTCACCCGACCACTCATCGAGGAGCGCAGCCTTGCCGGCTCCGAGCTCGAGGGTCTGAGGGAAGAGCAGGACCTGCGAGGCCAAGGGGCCGGAGGCGAGGTTCCGCCGAAGCTCTTCGAAGAGCACGCGCTCGTGGGCGACGTGCTGGTCGATGAAGAAGACCTCCTCGTCGCTGGCCGCGACCACGAATGTCTCCTGCAGCTGCCCCACCACGACGCCGAAGCGCCCCGTGCCGTACGGCACCGCGGTCTCTTCAAACAGCGCGCCCTGGCTGTTTGATTCCGTGGTCCCAGACACAGCCTCCTGATTCAGCGGGCTGGACAGCGGAACGGCCGACTGCGGACTGGGGGAGTACGGGGGCCATGTCTGGGCCCCCGTTGCTGAATGGCGCTGGACGACGCGCTGCGAGCGGAGAGCGTCCTGGACGGCCCGGAACACCGCCTCCTGCACCAGCCGCGGCGAGCGGAAGCGAACCCAGGCCTTGGTCGGGTGGACGTTGACGTCGACTTCAGGCAGGGGCAGATCGATCAGGAGCGCCGCCACCGGGAATTGGTGGCGAGGAAGCATGGGCCGGTAGGCTTCGATCAGGCCCTGGGCCATCGCCGTATCCTTGACCGGACGGCCGTTGACGATCAGGGTGATCTCGTCGCGGTTGCCGCGCGCCCGCTGTGGCGGCGCCGCGAGCCCGGTGACGCGCACGCTCCCCTGCGTGTGGTCCACGTCGAGCATCGCTTCCGCCGTCTCGAATCCCAGGAGGGCGCCGACGCGGTCCCGCAGCGTTGCCGCCGCCGGCGCCGTCAACACCGCCTTGCCGTGGTGGAGGGCGCGGAGCTGAAGGTTCGGCCGCGAAAGCGCGATGCCCTGCAGGAGCCGAAGGATGAAGGCCAGCTCGGCCGGCGCGCTCCTGAGGAACTTGAGACGCGCGGGTGTGTTGAAGAAGAGATCCTGGACCTCGACTGACGTGCCGGACCCAGCCTGGACTTCAAGACGGTCTGCCACCGTTCCTCCCGCCCCGCGCACGAGAGTGCCCACGACCCCGCCACGGAGGCACGAGAGGATCTCGAAGCGGCTGACGGCGCAGATGGCCGGCAGGGCCTCGCCGCGAAAGCCCAGGGTCGCGATGGCGGCCAGGTCGCCCTCGTCGGTGATCTTCGACGTCGCGTGGCGCCGGAGCGCCATATCAACGTCGGCGCGGGTCATGCCGAAACCGTCGTCAGTGACGCGGATGAGCTGCCTTCCTGCGTCTTTCAGCTCTACCGTGATGACGTGCCCACCGGCGTCGATCGCGTTTTCAACGAGCTCCTTGACCACCGACGCAGGCCGCTCCACCACCTCCCCCGCGGCGATCTTGTTGATGAGGTGATCGGGCAGCAGGCGGATTGGGTTCACGGCTGCGCCTTGAGGCGCCGCTGCCACTCGGCCAGGAGGTTGAGGGCCTCGAGCGGGGTGAGCGACGAGACGTCGAGCGCGCCCAGCTCCTTGAGCACGGGGTCAGCGGTATGCGGGAAGAGACCGAGCTGTTGACCCGGCTCCGGCTGACCCGGGACGAGCGCGCCCGGATTCTCGCTGAGGTCCGCGAGGATTTCCCGCGCCCGCGCGATGACGGCCTTCGGCAGCCCGGCCAGGCGGGCGACCTGGATGCCGTAGGATCGGTCTGTCCCGCCGGGCCCCACCTTGTGAAGGAAGATGATCTCGTCGTTCCATTCCTTGACGGCGACGTGGAAGTTGCGGACGCGCGCGAGCCGATCGGCGAGAGCGGTGAGCTCGTGGTAATGAGTGGCGAAGAGCACCTTCGCGCCGCGACCGCGATCGTGAAGCTCCTCGGTCACCGCCCAGGCGATGGCAAGCCCGTCGAAGGTCGAGGTGCCGCGCCCCACTTCATCAAGTAAAACCAGAGTTCGTTCAGTGACGTTGTGCAGGATACTCGCGGTCTCGACCATTTCCACGAGGAAGGTGCTCCGGCCCCGCGCGAGGTTGTCCTGGGCCCCGACGCGGGTCAGGATCCGGTCCACGACCCCGATCCGGGCCGACCGAGCCGGGACGAAGCTGCCCATCTGGGCCAGGATCACCAGCAGCGCCGCTTGGCGCATGAACACGCTCTTGCCGCTCATGTTGGGGCCCGTCAGGATCATCACCTGTTCGCGGTCGGGGTCGAGGTGGAGGTCGTTGGGCGTGAAGGGGCGCTCGCCGCCGGACTCGAGCACCGGATGGCGGCCCTCCACGATGTCGAGGACACGACCGTCGTCGACCTGCGGGCTCACGTACCCGCGCTCATGGGCGATCTCGCCGAGCGACGCGAGCGCGTCCAGCGCCCCGACCGCCCGTGCCGTTCGGAGCAGCGCCGATGCCTCGGCCGCGACGGCGGCACGGACCTCCTGGAAGAGCTCCAGCTCGAGCTTGGCCATCCGCTCCTCGGCCCCGAGCACGCGGCCTTCATACTCCTTGAGATCGACGGTGACGTACCGCTCGGCGCCCACCAGGGTCTGACGCCTCATGTACTCGCCGGGCACCTTCGCCACGTGCGTGTTGCTCACCTCGATGCCGTAGCCGAAGACGCGGTTGAAGCGCACGCGGAGCGTGGGGATGCCCGTGCGCTCCCGCTCGCGTCCCTCCAGCGCGGCGATCCACTCTCGCGCCTCCCGCGCCCCGCGCTTGATCTCGCCGAGCTCGGCGCTCCAGCTCTCCCGGATCAAGCCGCCCTCCTTCAGCGTGAGCGGCGGCTCGTCCTCAAGCGCATCCACGAGCAGCTTGTGCAGGGCCGGCAGCGCCGCGATCTCCTCCCCCACCTTGGCGAGGAGTGGCGCTCTGAGCCCATCGAGCGCCTCGCGGACAGCTGGAAGGCGGCCCAGAAAGTCACGGAGTCCTGTCAAATCCCGCGCATGCGCGACGCCGAGCGCGGCCCGGCTCGAGAGCCGCTCGAGGTCGCCGATGCCATCGATCTGCCTCCGCACGGCGGCCCGCTGCTGCGGCTCCGCAACCAGCGTCGCGACGGCGTCCTGGCGTCGCGAGATGGCGCCCGTGTCCAGAAGCGGCCGCAGCAACCACTGGCGGAGCGTTCGTGCGCCCATCGGCGTCCTAGTCCGGTCGAGGGTCGCAAGGAGAGAGCCACGCAGGCTCCCTTCCTGGGCGTTCTCGAAGAGCTCAAGCGTGGCAACGGCTGTGGGATCGAGCGTCATGGAGTCGCCCGGGGCCAGCCGTTCAAGGCGGGCCAGGTGGCCGAGCGCCTCGCCCTGCGTCTCCCGCAGATAGGCGAGTGCAGCGCCCGAGGCCTGAAGCCCGGCGCACATGTCACCCACGCCCAGGCTGTCGAGCGAGTGGACACGGAAGTGCGCGGCGAGTCTCTCGCGCGCCTGGCGCAGCGCGAACCACGAGGGCTCCCCGCGCGTTACCATGATCCCTGCGGCGGCGAACCGGGCGTCGAGGGCGTGGTCTCCCTCCCGAGCGACGAGGCACTCGGCGGGCCGTCGCAGGAGGGCCGTGTCGAGGAGTGCCGCTCCGTCGCCCGCAGCTTCACCGACCCAGAACTCGCCCGTTGAAACGTCCACCAGGGCGGCGCCCAGCGTCCGGCCGGCGCCGGCGCCCGCCCTGTGGACGGCCAGGAGGTAGTTGTTGGCGGCGCCGTCGAGATACTGGGTGTCGGTGAGCGTACCGGGCGTGATGACCCGGACGACCTCTCGTCGGACGAGCTTCTTGCCTTTGGCCGGCGCTTCCATCTGCTCGCACACGGCCACCTTTCGCCCGGCCCGTATCAGCCGCGCGATGTAGCCGTCGGCGGCATGGTGCGGGATACCAGCCATCGGGATGGCGCCCTCGCCCTTTTGCCGTGAGGTCAGCGTGATCTGGAGCAGGCGAGCGCCCTCGTGGGCGTCCTCGAAGAACATCTCGTAGAAATCACCGAGCCGGAAGAGCAGCACGTAGTCGGGGTAGCGCCGCTTCAGCTCCCGGTACTGCAACATCATTGGGGACAACGGGGGTGACAACGGGGGTGACAACGGGGGGGAAAGCTCGGCCGAGGGGTCCTTCACGAGCCGAGCGCCGCCAGGAGGCGGTCATACGTCGTGCCCAAGCTCTCGGGCAGAACGCGTGTGTCGCTCACGACGGGCATGAAGTTGCCGTCGCCGCTCCAGCGCGGCACGACGTGAATGTGGAGGTGCTCGGGCACGCCGGCTCCCGCCGCGCGCCCCTGGTTGAGGCCGATGTTGAAACCCTCGGGGGCGTAGGCGCGACCCAGGGCCCGGAGCGCCGCCTGCACGAGCTCCATGACCTGGCCGATCTCCTCCGAAGCTGTTTCCTCGAGAGTGCCGACGTGGCGCTTGACTGCGGCCATGACATGGCCCGACGCGTACGGGTACTTGTTGAGGATCAGGAAGGCTTTCGGGCTCCGCCGGAGAATGAGATTCCCCGTGTCATCGACGGACGCGAGCGCGTCGCAGAAGATGCACCCGGCGGCAGCGGTGGGCGGGGCTCCGGCAGACGTCACGTACGCCATCCGCCACGGCGCCCAGAGTCGGTCCACGCGGCGCAGGTGCCCTCTTAGGTGTTGACCAGCTCGCGGAGTCTCTTTCCCACTTTGAAGAACGGCACCCGCTTTTCGGGGACGCTGACGCTGTCCCCGGTCTTGGGGTTGCGGCCCTTTCGGGAGTTGCGGTGGCGGATGCGGAAGCTGCCGAACCCGCGCAATTCCACCTTATCTCCCTTGGCGAGAGCATCGGTGATGTTGTCGAAGACGGTGTTGACGATCAACTCCGTCTCCTTCTTGGTCAGGCTCGACAGCTTGGAGACTTCCTCGATGAGATCCGCTTTGGTCATGAGCCTGCTACCTCCACGGGAACCCCGCCATCTTCCCGACACGGACACATCGACCGGGTTGATTCGACCTTTGGAACGTAGCACGTCGGCCGAAAGATTGTCAAGCAGAGCAGGGGTTTACGGCTACTGCATGAGGTAGAGGGGGGTACGAATGCCCGAGAAGGCCGGCAGGAGCGGACCGGCTCCCGGCAGTCCCAGGCGGTTTTGCAGGAGATCCTTGAAGGAGAACCTCTTCTTCGGATAAACGAGCCTCGGCCGCCCCGAAATATTGGCCAGCTTTCCCGCCGCCTCGACGGCATCTTCGAAGCCGCCCATCTCGTCCACCATCTTGAGCGCCAGGGCCTGCTGGCCGGAGTAGATGCGGCCTTCGGCGAACGCCAGCACCTCCCTGCGTTCGAGGCCCCGCCCTTCGGCGACGGCGTCCACGAACTGTGAGTAGACGTCATCGAGCAGCGCCTGGAGCATCTTGCGCTCCTCCGGGCTCATGGTGCGGGCGAAGCTGCCCACGTCCTTGTACGAGCCCGCCTTGACAACGACGTACTCGACGCCGACCTTCTTCAGCAGTCCCTCGATGTTGGCCATCTGCATGACCACGCCGATCGAGCCGGTCAGCGTGCCGGGATTGGCATAGATCCGGTCGGCGGCCGCCGCGACGTAATACCCGCCCGAGGCGGCCACCGCCCCGAGGGTCGCGACCACAGGCTTGCCGGCTTTCCTCGCGCGCTGGATGGCGGCGAAGATCTCCTGCGTGGGAGCGACCACACCGCCCGGGCTGTTGACGCGGAGGATGACTGCCTTGATCGACGAATTGTCCGCGTGCTCGCGGAGCTCGCGAATGGCGGCGGTGCCGTCCACGATGACGCCCTCTATCTCCACCACGGCAACCTTCGCTCCGCTCGTGGGCAAACCATCCTCGCTGACCGTGACCATGAGAACCCAGATCGTGCCGAGGAACAGCACGAAGATCCCCACTCCCACCCCCACAGCGACCAGAGCGACGCGGCCGCGGGATGTCACCTGTCGCCCCCCACGAGCGGCCTACTCTTCATCCTCATCGAAATCCTCGCCGCCGCGCCGCTTCCGCCCCTTGCCGCGGCCGCGGGCATCCGCTTGCGACGGCTCCTCCAGGATTGCCGCCGCCAGGTCCTTGAGGCTGAGCCCTATGCGCCGCTCGTTGGGATCGACGCGTATCACCATCAGCGTGAGCTCGTCACCCACGTTGACGAGATCGGAGGGCGAGGCAATGGGACGGCTCGACATCTGGGAGATGTGGAGGAGCCCATCCACGCCGGGCTCGAGCTCGACGAAAGCGCCGAAATCGGTCAGCCGCACGATCTTGCCGGTGACGCGAGAGCCCATGGGATAGCGCTGGGAGACAGATTCCCACGGATCGGGCTGGATCTGCTTGAGGCCCAGGGAGATTCGCTTGTTGTCCCTGTCCACGTTGAGGACCTGCGTCTCGACGGACTGCCCCTTCTTGAGGATCTCCGACGGGTGCCCGATATTGCGAGTCCAGGACATGTCGGAGATGTGCAGCAGGCCGTCCACGCCGGGCTCGAGCTCGACGAAGGCGCCGAAGTCGGTCAGGTTGCGCACCTTGCCCTCGACCCGCTCGCCCGGCTTGTAGCGCTCCTCGATGGTCGCCCACGGGTCGGCCTCGACCTGCTTCATGCCGAGCGAGATGCGCTTCGTGGCCTTGTTCACGTCGAGCACCATGACGTCCGCCATGTCGCCGACGTTGACGAGCTTCGAGGGGTGCCGCACGCGGCGCGTCCACGACATCTCGGACACGTGCACGAGCCCTTCGACTCCGGGCTCGAGCTCGACGAAGGCGCCGTAGTTGGTCAGGCTCACCACCCGCCCCTGCGCCTTGGCACCCACCGGGTAGCGCTCGTCCACGACGGCCCAGGGGTCGGACGACTTCTGCTTGTACCCGAGCGAGACGCGCCCGGTCTCCCGATCGAAGTGCAGCACGACGACTTCGACCTGGTCGCCGATCTGGAAGATCTCGGAGGGGTGCCCGATCCGCCC
>JACORX010000089.1 GCA_016179165.1 Candidatus Rokuibacteriota bacterium
CTTCCTCACCCCCAACGAGCACGAGGCGGCACATCTCACGGGCTTGGTCGTGGACTCGCTCGAATCGGCGCGCGAGGCGGCGGGCCGGGTGCTGGCCTTGGGGGCGGGAGCGGTCCTGGTGACGCTCGGCGAGAGGGGCGCGCTGGCCTGCGGCGACGGCGGCGGCGCCGCCGCGCACTTCCCGGCCTTCCCGGTGGAGGCGGTGGACACGACGGCCGCCGGGGATGCCTTCAACGGGGCGCTGGCGGTGGGGTTGGCGGCGGGCGGCACCCTCGAGCAGGCGATTCCCCTCGCCAACGCCGCCGCCGCGCTCGCGTGCACGAAGCGTGGGGCGCAGGACTCGCTGCCCGGCCGCGCGGAGGTCGAGGCCTTCCTCCGCTCCCTCGGCGGCTCCCGCTAGCCCTTCAGCAGCTCCAGGAGGTATTGCCCGTACGCGTTCGGCAGGCTCCGGGCGATGATTTCGAGCTGCGCCGCCGTGATGAAGCCTTTGTGGTAGGCCACCTCTTCGATGCAGGCGACCTTGAGACCCTGGCGAAGCTCGATCGTTTCGATGAAGGTCGACGCCTGCAAGAGGGACTCGTGCGTCCCCGTGTCGAGCCACGCGAAGCCGCGCGGGAAGCATTCCACGTGCAATTGTCCTCGGGCGAGATACTCGCGGTTGACGTCGGTGATCTCGAGCTCTCCGCGCGCCGAAGGCGTGAGGCCCGCGGCGATGTCGAGCACCTGGTTGTCGTAGAAGTACAGGCCCGTCACGGCGAGATGCGATCTGGGCCGGGCCGGTTTTTCCTCAAGCGACAGGGCGCGGCCCTGAGCGTCCAGCTCCACGACGCCATAACGTTCGGGTGATTTCACCGGGTAGGCGAACACCGTGGCTCCGGTGTTCCGGCCCGCGGCGCGGGCCAGCATGCCCTGAAGGCCGGCCCCATAGAACAGGTTGTCCCCCAGCACGAGGGCGACGCGGTCCTTCCCCACGAATTCGCGGCCGATGAGAAATGCCTGCGCGAGTCCCTCGGGCTTGGGCTGCACGGCGAACCGGATCGAGATGCCGATGCGGCTTCCGTCCTCCAGCAGGCGCTCGAAGCCGCCGAAGTCTTCCGGTGTCGAGATGAGCAGCACGTCACGGATGCCCGCCAGCATGAGCGTCGAGAGCGGGTAGTAGACCATGGGCTTGTCGTAGATCGGCAAGAGCTGCTTGCTGACCGCCCGCGTAATGGGATAGAGCCGCGTTCCCGAGCCGCCTGCCAGGATGATCCCTTTCTTGCAATGCATGGCCGTCGTGGGCATGCGCTAAGAGTAGCAAATCCCGGCCGGATCAAGGCACAAGTCGGTCCTGCCTGTCCAAGCCCGCTCAGGACTGCTATAATCGGCGGCGCGATGAAAGGATTCATCCTCTCCGGTGGTCTCGTCTGATGCGCCTGAACGACGAGGCCCAGCGCGCTTTCTCGGTCCAGGACTACGGAGCGCAGCCCGCCATCCAGGGCGTGGAGATCGTCGAGTTGAAGCGCTTCAGCGACGATGCCGGAAGCCTCACCGAGCTGGGGCGGCTCGGCGCGGGTATCCACGCCGCCTTCCCGGGCTTCGAGGTCAAGCAGATCAACTACAGCGAGATGGACCCCGGCGTCATCAAGGCCTTCCATCTCCACCGCCGCCAGACCGACGTGTGGTTCATCCCACCCAGCGACAAGATGCTCCTGGTGCTGGTCGACGTTCGCGCCGGGTCTCCGACGGAGAAGGTGGCGCGGCGGCTGCCCATGGGCGACGGCGCCTCGCGCCTGGTGCGAATCCCTCCGGGCGTTGCCCACGGCGTCAAGAACATCGCCGCCTCGCGCGGACGCATCCTCTACTTCGTGGACGCGCAGTTCCAGGCGGCAGCGGCCGAGTGCGACGAGGGCCGACTGCCCTGGGACTTCGCCGGCGCGGACATCTGGGACGTCGTCAAAGGATAAGTCCCCGTGAGGATACTCGTGACCGGCGGGGCCGGTTTCATCGGCTCCAACTTCGCGCGGCACATCCTCGGAAGCCATCCCGAGGACTCGGTGGTCAATCTCGACAAGCTCACCTACGCGGGCAATCTGGAGAACCTCCGCGATCTCGAGAAGGACCCGCGCTACCGCTTCGTCCGCGGCGATATCTGCGACCGTGTCGTCGTGCGCGAAGCCATGGAGGGCGTGGACGCGGTGGTGCACTGTGCCGCCGAGACGCACGTGGACCGGTCCAACGCGGGCGCCGGTGAGTTCCTGACGACGAACGTCAGCGGCACCTTCACCCTCCTTGAAGCGGCGCGAGAGCGGAAGATCCAGCGCTTCGTCGCCGTCGGCACCGATGAGGTATACGGCAGCATCGCCAAGGGCGCCGCGCGCGAGCTCGATCCGCTGAACCCGTCCAATCCCTACTCGGCCTCCAAGGCCGCGGCCGATCTCCTGGCCCGCGCCTACTGGACGACCCACAGGCTGCCCGTGGTCGTCACGCGGAGCAGCAATAACTTCGGCCCGTACCAATACCCCGAGAAGGTCATCCCGCTCTTCATCACCAATGCGCTCGAGGACACGCCGCTGCCGCTCTACGGCGACGGCAAGAACGTGCGCGACTGGCTCTACGTTCTGGACAACTGCGCGGCTATCGATGTCGTGCTCCGCAAGGGCAAGGACGGCGAGATCTACAATATCGGCGGCGGCAACGAGGTCGAGAACGTGGTGCTGACCAGGCAGGTCCTGCATCTCCTGGGCAAGCCGGAGAGCCTCATCACTTCGGTGAAGGACCGGCCGGGCCACGACCGGCGCTACGCGCTCGACTCGGGCAAGGTTGCGGCGCTCGGCTGGAAGCCGGCGCATTCGTTCGGCGCCGCCCTCGAGGCGACCGTCGCGTGGTACCGGGACCACGAGGCCTGGTGGAA
This sequence comes from Candidatus Rokuibacteriota bacterium, assembly GCA_016179165.1. Lineage (GTDB taxonomy): Bacteria > Methylomirabilota > Methylomirabilia > Rokubacteriales > CSP1-6 > AR37. The sequence goes on from JACORX010000089.1 coordinate 2,894, forward strand.
GCCCATCAAGTCCGGTGCGTTCCGCGCCTACTACGAAAAGCAGTACTCTTCCCGCTAGATCTGCGCCGGTCCGCATCTCCTCTCTCGCTCTGCCACGAGCTACTTCGCGATCCGGTTGCGCAGCGCTCGGATCCGCTCGATCGACACGGCGAGCGCCTTCGGGGAGAGGCGGCCGTCACGGAGCGCCTGCCGGATGCCGGCGATGACCCGCTCGGCCGCGCCGCGCTCGACCTTGCCCTGGTTCTGGGAGATCAGCAGCATGTCCACCGAGGCCTGGAGCGCGAGCACGGAGGCATCCTCGAGGCCGTAGCGCTGGCGGATCGCGCCCATCAGCAGATCGTCCGAGACCACGAGCCCCTGGTAGCCGAGCTTGCCGCGGAGATAGCGCCCGATCGCGAAGCGCGACAGCGTCGCGGGGTTGTAGAAATCGATGCCGCGGTTGAAGACGTGGGCGGTCATGACGCTGTCGGCGAGCCCTTCCTTGATGAGTGCTCGGTAGGGCTCGAGCTCGACCCTGAGGTCGGCCGTGTCCGTCACGTCCACGAAGCCGTGGTGCGAGTCCGTCCGGCTCGAGCCGTGACCCGGGAAGTGCTTGAGGGAAGTCAGGACGCCCGCGTCGTGCATGCCCTGGATGAACGCGCGGGCGTGCGCGATGACCTGCTGGGGATCGGACCCGAAGGTGCGGCCGAGCGTGACCACCGCCGGGTTGACCGGGTTGACCGCCACGTCCACGACGGGCGCGAGGTTCCAGTTGATGCCGGCCTCGCGGAGCGTGGCGCCCATGCGCCGGGACTCGAGCTCGGTGGCGGCGAGATCGCCGGCCTCCCCGAGCGCCTGCGGAGGCGGCGTCGGGAGATAGCCGACCCGCGTGGAGAGCCTCATGACGAGGCCGCCCTCGTTGTCGGCGGCGATGAGCAGCGGGCGGCCTGCGCACGCCCGCGCCAGCGCCTGGAGATCCGCGGTGAGCCGGCGTACCTGCCCGGGAGCCGTGATGTTACGCGCCTCGCCCGTGCGCGCGTCGCGCTCGAAGAGGATGAGGCCGCCCACCTTGACGTCGCAGACGAGCGCGCGGATCTCCTCGTTGCCCTCGACCTGAGTGCCCGCGAAGCCGACCAGCAGGAGCTCGCCAAGCGGCAGGGGCGGCTTGCGTGCGGCGCCGTCGCTGGTGGCGGTGGCCGCGCACCCCTCCATGACAAGGACGAGGAGCAAGGCGCCGAGCCGCAGCCTCACGTCGAGTCCGTGAAAGGCATGGCAAAATCGTAACATGCGGGAGTATAGTGACCAAGTCATGACGTATCGGGCAGGAGCCGCGCCGGCGCGGGTCTTCTACGGTTGGTGGGTGGCGGCGGCCTTCTCGCTCATCATCTTCGTCTCCACCGGCATCCGCTTCGCCGTCGGCCCCTTCCTGAAGCCCGTGGTCGACGACCTCGGTCTCGACCGCGGCAGCTTCTCGCTGGTCATCTCGCTTTCGCTCTTCCTGTACGGCGCCTTCATGCCGGTGATCGGGCCGCTCGTGGACCGGTGGGGCTCGCGGGTCGTGTGCTCGTTGGGCGCCGTGGTGATGGCCGCCTCGCTCGTGCTGACGGGCACCATGACGTCCCTCTGGGAGTTCGCGCTCTACTACGGTGTCTTGGCGGCGCTCGGGCTCGCGGCGACGGGCCACGTGGTCGCCTCGGCGACGATCGCCCGTTGGTTCATGAAGCGGCGCGGGACGGCCGTGAGCCTGCTGTCTGTCGCGTCCATGGCGGGCATCTCGCTGCTCGTGCCCGCGGTCATGTGGTGCATCCTCCGCTACGGTTGGCGCGTGAGCTACATGATCCTCGGGGTGGCTTCCCTCTTCATCACGCTGCCGCTGACGCTGTGGGTACTTCGCGATGCGCCCGAAGACATGGGGCTGCATCCGGACGGCAAGGCGCCCAAGCCCGCCGGCCCTGGTTCGGCGCCGGTCATCGAGCGCACGGCCACGGGCGACGCGCTGCGGACGCCGTCCTTCTGGCAGATGGGCGGCGGGCTCTTCTCCTGCGGCTTCTCGATGAGCCTTCTCTCGGCCCATGGCGTCCCCATGCTGACCGACCACGGTTTTCACGCCATGGCGGCCTCGTCGGCCATCGGGCTCCTGGGCATGACGAGCATCAGCGGCGGCATGCTGCTCGGCATCCTCTCCGACCGCTACGGCCGTAAGCCCATGCTCGCCTTCGTCTATCTCATTCGCGTGGCCGCCTTCAGCATGCTCTTCCTCGTCCAGGAGCCCGTCGCGCTCATGGTGGTGGCGTCCATCGGTGGGCTCGGCATGGCCGGCAGTCTCGCCATGACCTCCGCGCTCTCCGCGGACATCTTTGGTCGCTTCTCGGTGGGCGCGATCTTCGGGCTCATCTTCCTGATCCACCAGATGGGCGCGGCGCTCGGCGCCTGGCTCGCGGGCTTCCTCTTCGATCTCTCAGGCGGTTATGGGCTCGCGTTCGCGGTGTCGTGCGGGCTCCTGCTGCTGGGGGCGGGGCTGTCCTTGACGATCAACGTGGCGGGCCGGCCCCGGGCGCGTAGCCTGCTCCAGCCCGTGGCGGGGGGGAGGTAGGACGATGGGCTACCAGGCGCTGCTCGTGGGCCGCGCGGACGGCATCGCGACGATCACGATGAACCGCCCCGAGGCGCGGAACGCGCTGAACCTCACGAGGCGGGAGGAGATGCTGGGGGCGCTCGACGAGATCGAGCGCGACCCCGCAGTGCGCGTGGTGCTTCTCACGGGAGCGGGCGGCCACTTTTCGGCCGGCGGCGACGTCAAGAATATGCAGAAGAAGCACACGGCGGCCGAGGGCAGGGCGCGCGTGGAGTCGCTCAACCGCTTCGTGCTGCGCCTGTTCAACTTCTCCAAGCCGACGATCGCCATGGTGGACGGCTTCGCGGTCGGCGCCGGGTGCAACATCGCGCTCGGCTGCGACATGATCGTCGCCTCCGATCGCGCGAAGTTCGGCGAGGTCTTTCTCAAGATCGGGCTCGTTCCGGACGGCGGCGGCACCTGGCTCCTCCAGCGCCTGGTCGGACTGGCCAAGGCCAAGGAATTGGTGCTGACGGCCGAGATCATCGACGCCGCCGAGGCGCTCAGGATCGGACTCGTCAACCGCGTGGTGCCGGCCGCGGAGCTCGAGCGCGCGACCCGCGCGCTGGCAGCGAAGATCGCGGCGGGTCCACCCCTGGCCGCGACGCTGGCCAAGTCGCTCCTCAATCGCGCGGCGACGGTTGACCTGGCCGCCGCACTCGAGGGCGAAGCCTTCGGGCAGTCCAACGCCATCACCTCGGAAGACCACGCCGAGGGTGTCCGCGCCTTCCTCGAAAAGCGCACGCCCAAGTTCCAGGGCCGGTGATGCCGACGAGGTCGCGGATCACGGGCACCGGCATGGCCGTGCCGGACTGTATCGTCGACAATCACCTGCTCTCGCGCTGCATGAGCACGAGCGACGAGTGGATCGTCCAGCGCACGGGCATCAGCGAGCGACGTGTCTCGCCCGACACCTACCGGATGCTCCTCCGTCTCGCCGCGGCGCCCGACAAGACCGCCTACATGCGCGACGTCAAGGACCGCGGCTTCGACGGCAACATCGACTCGTCGTTGACGGTCTCGGACCTGGCTGTCGAGGCCTCACGCATGGCGCTCGAGCACGCCGGGCTCACCGCGGAGGCCCTCGACTGCATCGTCGAGTCCTCCACGCTGCCGGACTTCGCCTATCCCGCGACGGGCTGCGTCACCCAGGGCAAGCTCGGCCTGACGTCGACGCCCGTCTTCAACCTGGCCCAGGGCTGCGCGGGCTTCGTCTACGGGCTGTCGCTGGCTGACCAGTTCATCCGGGGCGGGATGTACAAGAGGGTGCTGGTGATCGGCGCCGAGCTGCTGTCCTCGGCCTTCGACTACACGGACGCTGGACGGGACATGGCCGTGCTCTTCGCCGACGGCGCCGGCGCCGCGGTGCTCGAGGCCCACGAGGCGACGGGCGCGGAGCCGCGCGGGCTGATCTCGCACCACCTCCACTCCGACGGCAGCGCGATCGACGCGCTGACGGGGGAGATCTGCGGGTCGTCCACCTTCCCGCCGGTGTCGAAGAAGAAGATCGACGACGGTCGGACGCGGCCACGGATGAACGGCCGCGCGGTGTTCGTGCATGCGGTCAGGCGCGTGCGCGAGGTGGTGCAGGAGTGCCTCGACGCCAACGGGCTCCCGGCCGACGACATCGATCTCTTTATCTTCCACCAGGCCAACCTGCGCATCGTCGAGTCGATGGCCCAGTCGTTCAAGATTTCCGAGCCGCGGATGCACAACAACATCCAGCGTTACGGCAACACGGCCGCCGCCTCGGTGCCGATCTGCCTGCACGAGGCCGTCATGGGCGGGCGGATGAAGGAGGGCGACCTCGTCATGCTGGTCGCCTTCGGTACCGGCTTCTCCTGGGGGGCGACGCTGATCAGGTGGTGAGGTCCAGCCCGTGTTGAGGCCCCAGTCGTGTTGAGGCCCAATATCCTGAGGTCACTGCGTCTGCGGCTGCCGTGGCTCCGCGGCTCCGCGAAGCGCGCCCTGGTGCTGGCTGGGGGCGGGGTGATCGGCGGCATGTACGAGGTCGGCGTGCTCGCGGCGCTCGACGACGCCCTCCCGAGCTTCCGCGCCAACCAGTTCGACCTCTACGTCGGCTCCAGCTCGGGATCGGTCGTGAGCTCGCTCATGGCCAACGGCATCCGACCGCGGGATCTCTACGAGATCCTCGACGAGGAGCGAGACGATCCGCTCAACTTCCAGCGCGGTTCGGTCTATCACAAGGGCGCCTTCTCCAACGCGGCGCGGAACCTCGCTCGGTTCGTCTGGGCCGTGGGAAAGAAGGCCGTGACGGACTTCCGGCTCGAGTGGCCTGACCTGCTCGCGCGGAGCGGCGCCGACATGCCCACCGGCTTCTTCTCGATCGCCCCGCTCGAGCGGTTCATGCGCGAGGCCTTCGCCGCCAAGGGGATGCCCAACAGCTTTCGCGAGTGTCACCGCCCGCTGCTGGTCCCGGCCATCGACCTCGACCGCGCCGAGCGCGTGGTCTTCGGCGCGGGCGCCTTCTTGGACGTACCGGTCTCGGAGGCGATCGCGGCCTCCTCCGCCATCCCGGGCTTCTTCGAGCCGTACAAGATCGGCGGGCGCGACTACGTGGACGGAGATGTCGGCCATACCGGCCACGCCGACCTGGCCGTCGAGCACGGTGCCACCTGCGTGGTCGTGCTCAACCCGGCGGTGCCGCTCCGCATCGGCAGCCCCGAGGAGCCCGACGTCCGATCCCGTGGCCTCTACGCCATCATGGAGCAGGCGGGGCACATCACGAGCGTGAACATCCTCGATCTCGGGCTGCGCGAGATCCGACTGCGGCGGCCGGAGGTTGAGATCTACCTGGTCCAGCCCGGGTTCAGGGCCTCGCCGCTCGGGGGGCCCTCCATGGGCTTCGAGGCGAGCCGCGCCGCGCTCCGCTACGGCTTCGCCTCGGTGACGGAGTGGCTGGCAGGAGACGGCGCGGCCTTCGCCGCCAGGTTCAGATAGAGAGCGGGTGCCTCCCGAGGACAACGTGAAGCTCGCCGCGCTGACCCGTCGCATCGTCCGCTGCCGCCTTTGCCCGCGGCTGGTGAGGCACCGCGAAGCCGCCGCCGCCGACCCGCCGCGGCGCTACCGCGGGCAGACCTACTGGGCGCGGCCGCTGCCGGCTTTCGGCGATCCTCACGCGCGCGTCCTCATCGTGGGTTTGGCACCGGCCGCCCACGGCGGCAACCGCACGGGCCGCATGTTCACGGGAGACAGGAGCGGGGACTGGCTCTTTCGCGCGCTCTACGAGGCGGGCTTTGCCAATCAGCCGGAGTCGACCCACGCCGGCGACGGGCTCAGGCTCCGCAGCGCCTACGTCACGGCGGCGCTCCGCTGCGCGCCGCCGGCGAACACGCCGCTGCCCGGTGAGATGCTCCGCTGCCAACCGTACCTGCTCGAGGAGTTGTCGCTGCTCCGCGACGTGCGGGTGGTGGTCGCCCTCGGCAAGGTCGGCTGGGACGCCTATCTCCGCGCGCGGCGGTCGGCAGGGCTGCCGGTGCCGCGGCCGCTGCCGCGCTTCGGCCACGCCGCCCGCTCGGCGATGCCCGATGGCCTCGTGCTCCTTGGCTGCTTTCATCCGAGCCAGCAGAACACCTTCACGGGTAAGCTCACGCGCCCGATGCTGCGGCAGGTTTTCGTCACCGCGAAGCGCCTCGCAGGCACCCCCTCACCCTGCCAGTGACGGAGAGGGGGAGAAGCGCTCATGGCCGGCCCACGTGGATCACCAGGCCGCCCAGCACGATGAGGGCGCCGCCCAGCCAGAGCGACGGCGACGGGCGCTCACCTGAGGCCCAGAAGGCCACGACCTGGCTCACGACGAAGAAGACGGCGATGTAGAGTCCCAACGTGCGGCCGAAGCCGAGCGCGGGCTGGTTGACGAGCAGGCCGTAGGCGGCCAGGGCGCAGGCGCCCGCGACCAGGCTGGAGCGCCGTCCGCCCAGTCCTACGCGCATCAGGAAGTCGCCCGAGACCTCGAGCGTCGCCGCCAGGGCGAGGTAGACGATGGTCATCGGACACCTCCGCGTGAAGGTTCGCACGGCCGGCGCCGAGGTTGCCGGGCGCAGGGGCCCGTAGCATAATCGATCCATGCCCTTTCGACACGCGCTGAACGCCTGCGCGCTCGCCGTGACGTGTCCGGCCGTGTCCCTCGCCCATGGCGCGCCGCCCGCTGTCGCGGGCAAGTGACGGCTATGCGCTCCCGCTGGGCCAAAGGGGCCGCGGGCCTCCTCCTCCTGGTTCTCCTCTCCGCCGCCGCGACCTGGGCCGGGCGCCACCTGGTCGGGGGCGGGTCCAAGCCGGTCTCCCTCACGGGCACCGTGGAGGCGACCCAGGTGGACGTGAGCGTCAAGATCGCAGGGCGCATCGTGGAGCGCCTCGTGAAGGAGGGGGAGGCCGTCACGCGCGGGCAGCTGCTGGTGCGCCTCGACGACGCCGAGCTGGCGGCGGAGGTCAGGCGCCAGGAGGCAGCGCTCCGTTCGGCGCAGGCGACGCTCCGCGATCTCAGGGCGGGCGCCCGCAAAGAGGAGATCGAGGACGCGCGCGCTGGGCTGGCGAGCGCCGAGGCGACCCGTGAGATGACCCAGCGGGAGTTCTCGCGCAACGACGAGCTCTTCCGCCGCGGTCTCATCGCGGCGCAGGACGTCGACCGGGCTCGGCAGGCCTACCAGGTCGCCCAATCCCAGGAGCGGAGCGCGCGCGAGCGCCTGGGGCTCCTCCTTTCGGGCTCGCGGCCCGACCTGATCGAGGCGGCGCGCTGGCAGGTGACGCAGGCCGAGTCGGCGCTGTCCCAGGCGCAGACCCGGTTCAAGGAAGCCGCCGTCGTGTCGCCCATCGACGGCGTGGTGCTGAGAAAGAACCTCGAGGCGGGTGAGACGGCCAACCCAGGCGTGGCCATCCTGACACTGGTCAACCCGAAGGACGTGTGGCTGCGCGCCTACGTGCCGGAGACGGAGGTGGGGCGTCTCAAGGTCGGCGACGCGGCCCGGCTTCGCATCGACGCTTTTCCCAACCGCGTGTTCACGGGCCGGCTGGTCGAGATCGCCTCCGAGGCGGAGTTCACCCCGCGCAACGTCCAGACGAAAAAGGAGCGGGTCAACCTCGTCTTCCGCATCAAGATCCAGATCGACAACGCGGACGGCCTGCTCAAGCCGGGGCTGCCCGCCGACGCCGATGTCGGATGACGGCTGTGCCGTCGTCACGCGTCAGCTGACACGCCGCTTCGGCAAGCGCGTCGCGGTCGACCACCTCGACCTGCGCGTGCGTGCGGGGGAGCTGTACGGGTTCCTCGGGCCGAATGGGGCCGGCAAATCCACGACGCTCCGCATGCTCTGCGGCCTCCTCGAGCCCTCCGAGGGGGGCGGGACGGTCCTCGGCATTGACCTCGTGGCCGAGCCGGAGCGGATCAAGTCGGTCATCGGCTACATGTCGCAGAAGTTTTCGCTCTATGACGACCTGAACGTCGACGAGAACCTGAGCTTCTACGCGCGCGTGTACGAGGTGCCTCGGGCCCAGCGGGAAGGAAGGATTGCGCAGATGGTCCGGATGGCGGACCTGACCGAGCGGGAGCGCCAGCTCGCGGGTACCCTATCCGGCGGCTACCGCCAGCGGCTGGCCCTGGCGTGCGCTCTGGTCCATGCCCCGCGGCTCATCTTCCTCGACGAGCCGACGGCGGGCGTGGACCCCGTCTCGCGTAGAAACTTCTGGGGGCTTATCCGACGGCTGGCCGACCATGGCACCACGATCCTCGTCACCACCCACTACATGGACGAGGCCGAGCTGTGCGACACGCTCGGCTTCATCTACGAGGGCAAGCTCATCGCCCAGGGGGCGCCCGCCGTGATCAAGAGCGATACGTTCCGCCGCCCGGTCATCGAGGTGGACGTGGAGGACCTTCGCCGGGCCTCCGATCTCCTGGCCGATTGGGAAGCGGTCGAGGAGGTGCTGCGGGTGGGGACGCGGCTTCGCGTGGTGCTGGCAGAGGCCGCGGCCGGGGCAGGGGACGTCAAGGGCTTCCTGGAGCGTGCCGGTCTCGGCGTGCGCTGGGCGCACGACGTCGAGCCCTCGGTGGAAGACCTGTTCGTCTCCTTCGTGGACAAGGAGCGCAAGGCGCGGCTCCGCGAGCAGCTGCGGGCGCTCGAGAGACCCTAGCCATGGGCTCGCGCCTCCTCGGCATCATCGTCAAGGAGTTCATCCATCTCCGGCGGGACGTCCTCGCGCTCGTCCTGGCGCTGGGCGTGCCCGTGGCCATGCTCGGCATTTTCGGCTGGGCCATCAATACCGACGTCAAGCACGTGCCCACGGCCGTCTTCGAGCAGTCGGGCAGCGCCGAGGCGCGGAGCTTCCTCGAGGGCATGGACAACAGCCAGTACTTCGACGTGCGTTTCTGGGTGACGAGCCATCGCGAGCTGACGCGGCTCATCGACCGGGGCACGGCCAAGGTCGGCGTTGTGATTCCGCCCGACTTCGGACGGCAGCTCTCCCGACAGTCCGCCGCCGTCCAGGTGATCGTGGACGCCTCCGACCCGCTCGTGGCGACCTCGGCGCTGAACGCCGCCGCGTCGCTCGGCGCCCAGCGGTCGCTCCAGATCATGACCCGCACGCTCGAGGGCACGTCCCTCGGCCGCCAGGGCGGGCCGCCGCTCGACGTCCGCGTGCGCGCCTGGTACAACCCGGACCTCGTCTCGGCCATCTTCATCGTGCCCGGGTTGATCGGCGCGCTCCTGATGCAGACGACGATCGCGGCGATGGCCGTGTCGATCGTGCGCGAGCGCGAGAAGGGCACGCTCGAGGCGCTGATCGTGAGCCCCATCCGCCGCTGGGAGCTGCTCCTGGGCAAGATCGTCCCGAACCTGGTCGTCGCCTACGGGCAGATGACCATGGCCTTGCTCGTCGCGCACTTCGCCTTCGACGTCCCGCTCCGCGGGAGCCTCCCGCTGCTCTACGCGCTCTCGGCGACCTTCATGCTGGGCACGCTCGGCATCGGCATCTTCATCTCCGCCGTCTCCCGCACGGTGCCGGCGGCGATGCAGCTGGCGTTCGTGACCTTCCTGCCGTCCATCTACCTCTCGGGGCTCTTGTTCCCGATCGAGGGGATGCCGACGGCGGCCCAGTACCTCGCCTCCGTCATCCCTTTGACCTACTTCCTCCGGATAGTCCGCGGCATCGTCCTCAAGGGCGTGGGCTTCGCGTACTTATGGCCGAACCTTATTCCGCTGGTGATTTTCGGGGTCGCCATTTTTTCGCTGGCCGTACTCAAGTTCAGAAAGACTCTCGACTGAAGCATCGAGTTCGTCCGCGGCAGTCTCGAGGGCGACGCCTCACGGGACGGCGCGACGATCGGACTCTCGGCGCTGAGGACGGACCTGGCGCTGGGTCTCGACCTTCTCGCCGAGGTGCTGCGGGAGCCCGCCTTCCCTGAGGCGGAGCTCACGCGGTACGTCACCGCTATCGCGTGTACGGCAGGACGGGCGGGTCGAGCGGTGGCGTCGCCGTGTGCTAGAATACGTTTCCACATGGGCCGCAGATCCTCTTGGTACGGGTGTCTTCCGTTCCTGGTGCTTGCGGCGGGGCTGATTGGCGTGGCGCCCGGCGAGGCCGTGTCGTTCGCGCTGACGGACCACGACCGCGAGCAGGCCGTGCGCGCGGGCATGAAGAGCGTCGTGACCGAGGAGTTCGGGAAGGAATGGCGCTTCACGGACGCGTCCGGGCAGACGCTCACTGTGATGACGCCGTTCCACCGCTTAGCACTGGCGTCGCGCAACTCGACGTTCCGCAGCCGGGAGCTCAAGCCCAAGGACGTCGAGGCGCTGATGAAGGACTACGAGGGCAAGCTCGCCTTCCGGGTGACGCTGCGAGGCGGCAAGACGGATTTCGCCCGCTTCTACGCGCCGACGCTCGTGGCGGGGGCGCAGGAGGTGAAGGCGAGTTTCGTGCAGAACGAGCGCACCGCGCTCCGCGAGGACGACGGGCGGTACGCGGCGCAGTGCCTGTACGTATTTCCGGCCGAGAGGCTGAACCCGAAGGGCCGGGTGGTGTTGGTGGTCAAGGACGCCGATGAGCGTGAGGTCGCGAAGTTCACCGTTGATCTCGCCGCGATGCGATAGGCGCGGCGCACAGGGAGAGCCGATGGTCACGAAGGAGCGGTTCGCGCAGGGCATGACGGTCCAGCAGTACCTCGATCAGATGGGCACCAAC
>JACORX010000004.1 GCA_016179165.1 Candidatus Rokuibacteriota bacterium
CGATGCGGTACTCCTTGCCGCGCGCCGCGTCCGTGTAGGCCAGCTCGTGGTTGACCGCCGCCAACCGGTTCCGCGCCGCCCGAACCGTGTCGACCAGCCGGTGTCCGCCGGAATCCTCGTCGTCGTCGAGGTCGCCCTCGGCGCGCTCGCCCTCGGGCCCGGGGTTGAGCGCGTTGATGAACATGCTCGTGATCGAGCAGGGCCCGGAGATCTCGATGCCGGGCCGCGCGAGATCCTCGGGCACCGGCGGCACCTTCCAGTCGCCCGTCGAGGCGGCGGAAGCCGGCTGAGGCCCGGGCAGCGTCCCCTGCTCGAGCGCGCGCCTGAGCACCGCGTCGCGCTGGCGACGGAGCGCATGCACGCGCGGCGTGAAATCCTCGTGCATCGTACAGAGGTACTCGCAGAAGTCCGCGGTGAAGACCTGGGACGCGCCCTCCACCGGGGCGAAACGGACACGCGTCGTCGAGTTCGTCGGGGTCATTGGAATGCTCCAGTGGGGAATGCTCCAGTGGGGGACGCTCCCGTGGGGGACACTCCCGGGCTCGGGGGTTGGCGGTCTACGGCCTGGCGACCTGGACCAGGTTCGAGTGCAGCGCCGGCCCTCCACCCATGTCCGCGAGCCGATCGTCGGTGATCACGTTGACGACAAGAGCGCACTGGGACGGGCAATCGTGGGGGCAAACAGACTGCCGAATCTCATGCATGACGCAACAGAGTAGCACACGTTGTATAGTGCTCAAATGCTCGCCCGCCTGCACGCGCTGCACCCGTTCCAGACTCCGGAAACCCAGCGCCTCGCGGTGCTCTTCGGCATCGTCTACTTCGCCCAGGGCATGTGGTACCTGCCGAATCAGACCATCACGATTTCGCTCAAGGACGGCGGCCTGTCGGCGGGACAAGTCGCCACCTTCTTCGCCATCACGACGGTGCCGTGGCTGATCAAACCCCTCTACGGCCTGCTGTCGGACTTCGTGCCGCTCTTCGGCTACCACCGCAGGAGCTACCTCATCCTGACTTCGGGGACGGCGGCCGCGGGCGGCCTGCTCCTCGGCGTGACGGGCGACCACGCGTACTGGCGGATGGCGGCCTTCGTCACGCTGATGGCGCTGGGACTCGCCTTCACCGACGTGCTGGTGGACGCGCTGATGGTCGAGAACGGCAAGCCGATGGGCATGACCGGCGCCTTCCAGTCCGTCCAGTGGGGCGCCATCACAACCGCATCGATCCTCGTGGGCGAGCTCGGCGGCTACCTCGCCGAGCACCGGCGCCTGCACGCCGCCTTCTTCCTTGCCGCTTGCTTCCCGCTGGTGTCGCTCCTGATGGCCGCCGTCTTCGTGCGCGAGGCGCCCGCGCGGACAGACCGCGAGGGCTTTCGGACAAGCTGGACCGCCGTCCGGGAGGCCCTGCGCGAGCGCGAGGTCTGGGTCGTGGGCGGCTTCATCCTCTTCTGGACGTTCAGCCCGTCCTTCGGGCCTGCGCTGCTCTACTACCAGACAGACCACCTGCACTTCTCTCAGCAGTTCATCGGCCACCTGGGGGCGCTCGCCGCCGTGGCGGGCGTGGCCGGCGCCTTCATCTACGCGCCGCTGTCACGCAGGGTACCGCTCACGCGGCTCATCAACCTCGCCATCGGCTTCGCCGTGGCCGGGACGCTGGCGTACCTTCTCTATCGGGGCCACGTCTCGGCCCTCGTCATCGACGTCGTCTTCGGCTGCGTGGGCATGATCACCCAGCTGGCCTTTCTCGACCTGGCGGCCAAGTCGTGCCCGCGCCACGTGGAGGCGACGTTCTTCGCGCTACTCATGTCCGTCTACAACGGCGGCACCCAGATCTCGCAGAACATCGGGGGCCGGCTCTACGATTCTTTCGGGTACACTCCGCTGGTCCTGATCTCGGCGGCGTTCACCGCGGCGGCATGGCTGCTGGTCCCGCTCGTGAGGATCGACCGCATCGAGGCCAAGGCGAAGCGGGCTCGGGTGCCTGCCTCCTGATGCGGCTGGCCCGGCTGGGCCTGCTCGTCTGCGGCGCCGCGCTCTTCGTGTGGCTGCTCGCCACGATCGGCCCCGGCGCGGTCGCCCAGGCCTTCGCGGAGCTGTCCTGGCGGCTCCTGATTATCCTCGTCTTCCCTTTCGGGCTCACCACGCTCCTCGACACGCTCGGGTGGCGCTACGCATTCCGCCGCGACACGGTGCCGTTCCGGGCGCTCCTCGCCGGACGCCTCGCGGGCGAGGCCTTCAACCTCACGACACCGACGGCCTCGATGGGCGGCGAGGCCGTCAAGGCCTGGCTCGTGAGAACCTGGGCGCCGCTCGCCGAGGGCCTGCCGTCCGTTATCGTGGCGAAGACGACGATCGTCATTGGGCAGGCGCTCTTTGTCGTGGTCGGGCTCATCGCGGCGCGCGCGGCCGTGCCCTCTGATTCCCTGGTCGTCCGCGGCATGGAGTGGCTGCTCGTGGTCCAGGTGCTGGCGGTCGGCGGCTTCGTGGCCATCCAAGCGGGCGGGGCATTGAGGCGCAGTACGCGGTGGCTGGAGAAGCTCGGATGGCTCTCGGGCATTCGCCTCGAATCGGTCACCCAGGTCAACGACGAGCTGGCCCACTTCTACCGCCGCGAGCCCCGGCGCCTGGCCTTGTCGATCTTCTTCCACTTCCTGGCGTGGCTCATCGGCGCGCTCGAGCCCTGGCTCATCCTGCGCTGGATCGGGCTGCCGGTCTCGCTCGCCGAAGCCACCGCCATCGAGGCCTTCAGCAGCGGCATCCGCTTCGCGGCCTTCCTCGTTCCGGGCTACCTGGGCGCCCTCGAGGCGGGACACGTGGCGATCTTCGCCGCGCTCGGGCTGGGCGCGCCTGCTGGGCTGTCCTTCACGCTGATCCGCCGCGTGCGCGAAGCCGCATGGACAGGCCTCGGCTTTCTCGCCTTAGCACCGCTCCGCGCTCAGGCTCCCCCAGCCGCCGAAAAACCTTGAGCCCGTCTTGTCCCTGACAATGGAGCAAGACCGGGCGGGTGGCGTCGGGGGCGGGGGCGGCGCGGCCGGCGGAGTGGGACCCCCGAGTCCCGCC
>JACORX010000005.1 GCA_016179165.1 Candidatus Rokuibacteriota bacterium
GCCCTTCGCAAGTGTCCGCAGCCCGCAGGGCTGCGATTCACGCATGCGTAGGGTGACGTAGCCGGCCGCGGCCCCGCCGCCCCCGACGACAGGCCCCGCCCGCCTCGCGCGTGTTTCGCGCGTGAATCATCCGTACTAGCGCGGGCTGATTTGCAGGGACGCCGGCGATTGCGCCGGGCCCTTGACCGAGCGGCCGAGGGCGGTGACGAAGATGGCGTCCTTGCCTAGGGCGTGGGGAGAGAAGAAGTCGACGACGTCGCGGTCGTAGAACGTCAGGCCGGTCGCGCCGAAGCGCAGGGCGTAGGCGGCCAGGTAGAGGCGCCCTCCGATCAGTCCCGCTTCGAGGTTGGCCAGGCGATAGCCGCGGTTGCCGAACTCTTCAAGGAGCGCGTCGAGGTCCGCGAGGAAGAAGACCGTCGCGCTCGACATCCCGCCCAACGACTGATCGAGGCAGAGGAACGCCGACCGCTCCCGGAAGTCGCCGCGCTTGATCAGGTCCAGGGCGTGGGACTCGGGATGGTAGGCATAGGCGCCGGGCTCCATCCCATCCACCGCGTGCACGGTCAGGTAGAGATCCACGAGACCCGAGGGCACATCGGCAAGCCAGCCCCGCGTGGCATGCCACAGCGCCGCTGAAAGATCACCAGAGCCGATCGCCTCGCCGGAGAACCGGCGCGTGGAGCCGCGCGCCGTGATCGTCTCGGCGAGCGTGCGGACCCCCGACGGGCGCGGCGTGGGCAGCGCCACGAGGGCGCCCGCCGGGGACCGTCGCGGCCACGACGCCTCCCGCCAGGCCTGCACCTCGCTCTCGCCGTCGAGCGACGAGTTCTCATAGGCGTCGCGAAGCAGCGGATAGTCCACCTCGGACGACCCCAGCGGGATCACCTCGGGCGTGATCGCGGCGATGACGGGAGACACCGGGGCGGGCCTGCCCTGCCCGCCCACGGGCGCCAGCAGGAGCGCGCCTTCCTTCTCCGCGTCGAGACCGAGCAGCCCGTTGACCTCGAGGTCCACGAACCCGGTGACGGCGCGCGCGGGCAGGTCGAGCGCCGTCGCGGCGGCGAGCAGGTGGGACAGCATGCTGCCCGAGTCCCAGAAGAGATGGCGATAGCCCCGCGCCTGGTACTTCCAGGTGTTGCGCCAGTAGATGGCGGAGAGGATCAGCGTCGCCGATTGCCCAGCCAGGTCGTCGTCGGCAGCGGCGATGGCGAGCGCGCCGCGGAAATCTCCCTCGCGCAGGCGCCGCAGCGCGAAGTCGCCGGGCGAGAAATGGTAGACCCCGGGCGGGAGCCCCGCCACGTCGCCCGCGACCACGTAGGCCTCCGTCTGATACAGCGCGCCCGTCGACGGCGCCGCCCGAAAGTACATGGTCCCGCCGCCCGGATAGCTCCTGCGCTTGGTGACGCCGGCCGAGAAGAAGAGGAGCGCGGCGAGGCGATCGAGGTCGAGCGGGGCTGCGCCGGCAGGCTCGGTCGAGATGGCCGCCAGCGCATCCAGAGCCGGCACGGCGAAGTCGCGAGGCAGGGCGACGACGGGCAGGCCGGGGTAGATCTTGAACGGCTCGGGCTTGGTGTCCCAGTCGAGCCCGCGGGAGCCTGCGCGGACAGACTGGGGCGAATGCGCGGTGGCGTCGTGGTAGCGCCGTGCGGCTTCCGGGTGCCGGTTGCCGGACACGGCCCTATCTAAAGGAGTACGGGAAGCGGAAGACTCCCCGCTCAGTGATGATGCCGGCGATGAGCTCGGCCGGCGTCACGTCGAACGCGGGGTTGTAGACGGGCGTCTCGGCGGGCGCCGTTTGACGGTCGCCGATACGGCGGACCTCGTCGCCGCCGCGCTCCTCGATGGGGATGGCCGCTCCCGACGGGATCGACGGGTCGATGGTGGACAACGGCGCCGCGACGTAGAACGGGATGTTGTGGTGTTGAGCAAGGACGGCGACAGAGTAGGTCCCGATCTTGTTGGCCGTGTCACCGTTCGCCGCGATGCGATCCGCGCCCACGATGACGAGGTCCACCTCGCCCTGCTTCATGACAAAGCCCGCCGCCACGTCCGCTATGAGCCGGTGCGGGATGCCCTCCTTGACCATCTCCCAGGCGGTGAGCCGCGAGCCCTGCATCACCGGCCGCGTCTCGTCCACCCACACGAGGGCGACGCGCCCGTGCTCGTGAGCGGTGCGGATCACGCCCAACGCCGTGCCGTAGCCCGCGGTCGCAAGCGCCCCGGCATTGCAGTGAGTGAGGATGCGGGCCCCCTCCGGCACGAGCGCCGCGCCGTGAGCGCCGAGCGCCTTGTTGCCCGCCAGGTCCTCGTCGAGGATGGCCTGCGCCTCGCCGAGGAGGCGCTCTCTCAACGCGGGCACCGGGAGCGCGCGGTGCGCCTCGGCGACGCCACGCATCCGGTCGAGCGCCCAGAAGAGGTTGACCGCCGTCGGGCGCGTGGCCGCGAGGCCCTTCATCGCCTCCTCGAGGTCGGCCACGAGCCCGTAGCCGTCGGGCGCCGCGCTCTGACGAGCGGCCAGCACCACGCCGAAGGCCGCGGCACAGCCGATGGCCGGCGCACCGCGGACGACGAGGGTGCGGATGGCGTCGGCGACATCCCGCCAGCGGGTGTACTCGCGCATGCGCTCCTCGACGGGAAGGAGGCGTTGGTCGAGGAGCAGGAGGCGGTGTCGCTCCCAGCGGATCGGCGCAATCATCCCGGGATCTTCACGCCCTGGGGCAGGCGGAACCACTTGTCGCGCGACGCCGCGCCGCGCACGAGGTCGATCGACGACGGGGCGACGTCGAACGTCTCGGCCAGAAGCGCGATCACCGCGCGGTTGGCCTTGCCGTCCTCCGGCGCGGCGGTGACGCTGACACGGAGCGCCGCCCCGTGCCAGCCCTTGACCGTGTTCGCGCGGGCCTTGGGCTGGACGCGCACGTGGAGCAGGACGGCCTCAGGATTTCGCGGGCTCATCCCCGGCGTCGGCCTTGAGGTCTTGATCGAGCAGGCGCTGGTACATCTCCACGGTCGAGCGGAGCCCCTCGGCCAGCTGGCGTCTGGTCCGCTTGAGCGCGATGATTTCGCTCTGGAGGCTCCCCTCCGCGGCGCGAGAGGCCTCGATGATCCTGTCGGCCTGGACCTCCGCCTCG
The DNA here is from genome assembly GCA_016179165.1 of Candidatus Rokuibacteriota bacterium. Classification (GTDB taxonomy): domain Bacteria; phylum Methylomirabilota; class Methylomirabilia; order Rokubacteriales; family CSP1-6; genus AR37. Next base: position 3,132 of record JACORX010000005.1, read on the forward strand.
CGGATGATGATGGACGCCTCGCGGCGCGCCTGGTCCTTCATCTCCTCGACGAGCCGCTGGGTCGTGACGAGGGTCTCCTGCAGGACCTTCTCGCGCTCCTCGAGGCCGCGCGTGCGCTCCTCGAGCGCCTGCAGCTGCTCCTTGAGCAGCGAGTTCTCCTTGAGAAGCGCCTCGTAGTCCGCCGCCAGGTCCTCCAGGAAGGTATCCACCTCCTGGGTGTCGAAGCCGCGGAACATCTTCACAGTGAACTGCTGCTGGCGGATGTCCATGGGCGTGATTCGCACGGTTCTCTCCTCGTCTCGACTAGCCCACGAGCGCCCACAGCAGCGGCTTTACCGCCCACTGAATCAGCAGGATGACGATCATCGGCGAGAAATCGAGGCCAAAGGTCTTCCAGGGGGGCAGGAGCTGGCGGATGGGTGCCATCACCGGCTCCGTCAGGCGGAGGAGCACGCGGACGGCGGGATTGTACGGGTTCGGGGCGACCCAGGAGATGACGGCCGCCGCGATGATGACCCACGTGTAGATGTCGAGAACGAGCATGATGAGCCGGACGATTTCGAAGGACAGCACCCTAGCTCGCCCCCAGCTCGCGCGAGCGCAGCGTGGCGCGCTCGACGGCCTGCATCAAGACGCGGCGAAGCCCACCGTCCTCGAGGGCGGCGATGCCCGCGATGGTGGTGCCGCCCGGCGAGGAGACCATGTCCTTGAGCTGGCCCGGGTGCACGCCCGTCTCGAGGATCAAGCGCGCGGAGCCGAGCACGGTCTGCGCCGCGAGCAGCATCGCCGTGGCGCGGTCGAGCCCCATCTTGACCCCGCCGTCGGCCAGCGCCTCGATCGCGATGGCGACGTAGGCCGGGCCGGAGCCGGAGAGTCCCGTCACGGCATCCATGGCGCTCTCCTCGAGCACCACGACCCGGCCGACGGCGGTGAAGATCTCCTGCGCGATCTCGAGGTCGCCGGGCAGGAGCCCCTCGGCGCGCGCGATGGCCGTGACGCCTTCCAGCACGAGGGCCGGGGTGTTGGGCATGACCCGGATCAGGCGCGCAGGCTTGCCCAGCTGGTCGCGGAGCTTGCGCGTCGCCACGCCCGCGGCGATCGAGATCAGGAGCTTGCCCTCGTCCACGGCGGAGGCGACTTCCTTGAGGACGGCGGCCATGATCTGAGGCTTGACCGCCAGGATGATCACGTCGGCGCCGCTCACGAGCGCGGAATTATCCGTGACGGCCCGGATGCCGTAGCGCTTCGCGATCTGCCCGAGGTGATCCGCCCGGGGATCCGCGGCGGTGATGGAGCCGGCCGGCACGAGGCCCGTCTGGGTCAGGCCCTTGATCAGCGCCTCGCCCATGTTGCCCGCGCCGAGGAACGCGACCCGGAGGCCCTTGATGCTCACGCCCCGCCCTCCGTGACGGCCGCCCTCGGCGCGCGGGGGCCGAAGATCGCCGTGCCCACGCGCACCATGGTCGCCCCCTCCTCTATCGCCACTTCGAAATCGCCGCTCATCCCCATCGAGCAGTGCTCGAGCCCCGACGCGTCCCGCAGCTCGCGGAGCCGCCTGAACCAAGGCCGCGACGCCTCCACGCTCTCCGCCACGGGCGGGATGCACATGAGACCGCGCACGTCGAGATTGCGGCAGCCCGTCATGGCGTCGAGCAGCCGCTTGAGC